>JAZQGM010000127.1:0-29886 GCA_045540075.1 Acetatifactor sp.
GAATATGACGGAGCGCTACGAAGGTTACGGCGGCAGTATCAAGAAGGTCATGGAGCAAAAGGACCGGGAACAAGGCATAGTAAGTCGGAGGCCAAGCGGTCTTAGGAAGACAAGTCCAAACAGCAACTCCTTGGCTCACAGAACGACATGGCTACGATCCGACTTGAATATGACGGAGCGCTACGAAGGTTACGGCGGCAGTATCAAGAAGGTCATGGAGCAAAAGGACCGGGAACAAGGCATAGTGGGCGTGGTGGCCGATATCATCAAGACAGACAAGGCGTATGAGACTGCCATCGAGACTGCTCTGGGAGGCAGTATTCAGAATATTGTCACGGACAATGAAGAGACTGCCAAGCGCATGATTCAGTATTTGAAAGTAAATAAATTGGGAAGAGCTACTTTTTTACCTCTGACCAGTCTGACAAAAACCCAGGAATTTCGTAATGACAGGGCGCTTAGAGAGCCGGGAGTGATCGGGCTTGCCGATTCACTGGTACATATTGATGAGAAGTATCGAAGTGTGGCAAAGTCACTTCTTGGGCGTATTCTGGTAATAGACAATATGGATCATGCGGTGCAGATCGCCCGTAAGTTTGATTACAGTCTGCGTATGGTCACTCTGGAGGGAGAACTTCTGGTGCCGGGAGGTGCTATCAGTGGTGGTGCCTTTAAGAACAGCAGTAATCTGTTGGGACGCCGCAGGGAAATCGAAGAGATGGAGAAGCAGATTGCTTCTTTGGCGGCTTTGACGGAGTCCATCGGTCAGGAGATCGAAGAACTCAAGGCTGAAAGAAATAAAATGCGTATGGAGCTGGAAGCATTAAAAATGCAGATTCAGCGTAAATCTATAGAACAGAATACCGCAAGGCTGAATGTGGCAGCTGCCAGAGATCGTATGGCTGAGGATGAAGAGGGACTTGCATCTTTGAAAGAGGAGCAGGTGGAAATCGAAGAACAGATCAAGGAGATTACAGAGTCTAAAGAACGAATTGCCGCAGAGCTGTCAGGAAGTGAAGCTTTGGAGAAGGAACTGAATCTTAGCATTGCCAAAGGACAAAAGGAATTGGAAACGCTAAGAGCCGAAGAAGGTCAGGCGCAAGCAATAGTAAGCAAGAGACAAGTGGAGACGGAGAGAGTGCTGCAGACCCAGGGCTTCCACCAGGCTAACCTGGATCGTATCGAGGGTGAAATGGAGCACCTGCTTTTCGAACTTACCGAAATCGAGCAGGCACTTCGGGAAAATGAAGCTTTGATCCTGGAAAAACAGCGCAATATTGAATCCATTGAGCGGACCATCTTGTCTTCGGAAGAAGAGCAAAGTAGCGCACAGAAGAAGCTGAAAGCTGATATTGCTCATAGAGAAGAGCTGAATGCCAGTCAGAAGAACTTTTTTACCGAAAGAGAAGAGTTGGCTCAGAAACAGACCGCGCTGGATAAAGAGGTGTACCGCCTGAATGCCCAGAAGGAAAAAATGGAGGAATCCATAGAAGCCCAGATCAACTATATGTGGGATGAATATGAGATCACACTGTCTGATGCAGCATTGATCCGTGACGAGGCTATGACAGATCTGGCAACCATGAAAAAGGAAATCGCAGCATTAAAGGAGCAGATCAAGAAGCTGGGAGATGTAAACGTGAATGCCATCGAGGATTATAAGAATGTGATGGAACGTTATACCTTCTTAAAGACCCAGCATGACGATCTGGTGGAAGCGGAAAAGACACTGGAAGGCATCATACATGAGCTTGACACTGCCATGAGAAAGCAGTTTACGGAGAAATTTGCCGAGATCAACCGGGAGTTTGACAAGGTGTTCAAGGAGCTGTTCGGTGGCGGTAAGGGTACTCTTGAATTGATGGAGGATGAGGATATTCTGGAGGCAGGCATCCGCATCATCGCCCAGCCTCCGGGAAAGAAGCTGCAGAATATGATGCAGCTGTCCGGTGGAGAGAAGGCTTTGGCAGCCATATCCCTACTGTTTGCCATTCAGAACTTAAAGCCCTCACCCTTTTGTCTGTTGGATGAGATCGAGGCAGCGCTGGATGAATCAAACGTAGGAAGATTTGCTAAGTATCTGCATAAGCTGACGAAGAATACGCAGTTCATTGTCATAACACACAGAAGAGGAACCATGGAGCAGGTAGACCGCCTGTATGGTATCACCATGCAGGAGAAGGGTGTGTCTGCACTGGTAAGTGTGAATTTGATCGATAAGGAGCTAGACGCATGAGTGAAGAAAAAAAAGGCTTTTTTGCCAGGTTAAAACAAGGTTTGACCAAGACAAGAGAAAATATTGTAAAAGGGATCGATTCCGTTTTCAGTGGCTTCTCAGCTATAGACGATGATTTCTATGAGGAGCTGGAAGAGATTCTGATCATGGGAGATATAGGTGTCAATGCCACTACAGCCATTGTGGAGCGTTTGAAAAAGCAGGTGAAGGAACAGCACCTGAAAGAACCCAGCCAGTGTAAACAGCTGTTGATCGAAAGTATCAAGGAGCAGATGAAGGTAGATGAGACTGCTTATGATTTTGAGAAGGAACAGTCGGTAGTGATGGTCATCGGTGTCAATGGCGTGGGTAAGACCACTTCTGTAGGTAAGTTGGCCGGAAAGCTGAAAGACAATGGACGCAACGTGATCATTGCAGCAGCAGATACCTTCCGGGCTGCTGCCGGAGACCAGCTGGCAGAGTGGGCCAGAAGAGCAGACGTACCCATGATCGGCGGGAAAGAAGGATCGGATCCTGCAAGTGTGGTATTTGATGCAGTGAATGCAGCAAAAGCTCGCCATACGGATGTGCTTTTGATTGACACAGCCGGCAGACTTCATAACAAGAAGAACCTGATGGAAGAGCTTCGCAAGATGAACCGTATCATAGACAGGGAATTTCCCAATGCACACAGGGAGAACCTAATCGTGCTGGATGGTACCACCGGGCAGAATGCACTGGTGCAGGCCAGAGAATTCGGTGAGGTGGCTCAACTTACCGGTATTATCCTGACCAAGATGGACGGTACCGCCAAGGGCGGCATTGCTGTGGCTATCCAGTCAGAGCTGAATGTACCGGTGAAGTACATTGGTGTGGGAGAGACCATAGAAGATTTACAGAAATTTAATTCAGATGAATTTGTGAATGCTTTATTCGAAGTGCCTGAACAATAAGAATAAAGAGCCAGGAGGAAGCACATAATATGGATGAAAAGATGTTGACATTAGAGAAGTTTGAAGAAGCCTGCGATGTGGTATCAAAGGTTACCCAGGAGACGAAGCTTGTCTATAGCGAATATTTCAGCAACCAGACCGGTAACAGGGTCTATTTGAAACCGGAGAATATGCAGTTCACAGGAGCTTATAAATTAAGAGGCGCTTATTATAAAATGAGCACTCTTACAGAGGAAGAGAGGGCTAAGGGCCTGATCACCGCATCTGCAGGTAATCATGCCCAGGGTGTGGCATACGCAGCCAAAAGCTACGGCGCAAAAGCTACCATCGTAATGCCTACCACTACACCGTTAATGAAGGTAAACCGCACCAAGAGCTACGGTGCAGAGGTGGTACTGCACGGTGATGTGTATGATGAGGCCTGTGCAAAAGCCTATGAACTTGCCGAGGAAAAAGGTTACACATTCATTCATCCCTTTGATGATTTGACAGTAGCCACAGGACAGGGTACCATTGCCATGGAGATCTTTAAGGAGCTTCCACTGGTAGACTATATTCTGGTTCCCATTGGCGGAGGCGGTCTGGCTACCGGTGTCTCTACGTTGACTAAGTTACTCAATCCTAAGATCAAGGTCATCGGTGTAGAGCCTGCCGGCGCAAATTGTATGCAGGAATCCTTAAAGGAGGGTAAGGTTACCACACTGCCCAAGGTAAATACCATTGCTGACGGTACAGCAGTGAAGACACCCGGCAGCAAGCTGTTTCCTTATATTCAGGAGAATCTGGATGATATCATTACCATCGAAGATGAGGAGCTGGTAGTGGCTTTCCTGGATATGGTGGAAAATCACAAGATGGTGGAGAATTCCGGACTGCTTACTGTGGCAGCTTTAAAACATCTGGATGTGAAAGATAAGAGAGTGGTCTCCATATTAAGCGGCGGTAACATGGACATTATCACTATGTCCTCTGTGGTACAGCAGGGACTTATTTTCCGCGACCGTATCTTTACCGTATCCGTACTTTTGCCGGATAAGCCGGGAGAGCTTTGCAGAGTAGCAGGTGTGATCGCCAAGGAAAGTGGCAATGTGATCAAGCTGGAGCACAATCAGTTTGTATCTACCAACCGTAATGCCGCGGTAGAACTTCGAATTACATTAGAAGCATTTGGAACAGAGCATAAGCATCAGATCATCAGTGCGCTGGAAAGAGAAGGATATATGCCGAAGGTGGTGCGTACCAATATCTGATGCACTAGGCATGGCAAGGAGCGCAAGATGGAAAAAAAGACAGTGAAAAGGCAAGTCCGTGATTACGCAGTGATCACAGTTTCCTGCCTGATTTATGCCATAGGGATCAGTTTGTTCTTAGATCCGAATTCCCTGGCACCCGGTGGAGTGACCGGTGTGTCTATTATATTAAATCGTTTGATCAAAGTGGAGACGGGTACGTTAATATTGCTGATCAACATTCCGATTTTGATTCTGGGAATTTGGAAGTTTGGCATAAAGTTTATTCTTTCAACGCTTTATGCCACAGCCTTGACAAGTACATTTACAAATTTGTTAATGCCTATAGGGGCATTGACAGAGGAGCCTTTTGTAGCAGCTCTGGCAGGAAGTTCCCTGATGGCCTTGGCAATGGGGTGGATCTTTAAGTGTGGAGCGACTACAGGAGGTGTGGACATTATTGTAAAGGTACTGCGGTTAAAATATCCACATTTAAAGACAAGTTCGTTGTTTTTAATGATAGACGCATGCGTTGTCACAGTTTCTGCTTTCGTATTTCGGGATATAGACCGGGCTGTTTATGCTGGTCTCACTGTTTTTTTGACTTCCGTGATGCTGGATGCAGTGCTTTACGGCCGTGATGAGGCTAAGCTCATCTATATTATCAGCGATGCATCCTCTGCGATCACCAAAAGGCTTCTGGAAGAGTTGGATATCGGCGTAACCCACATACAGGGCTTTGGTGCTTACAGCGGAAAAGAGAAGCATGTGATCTTCTGTGCCATCAAGAAACAGCTGGCACCCAAGGCGGAAGCAGTGGTGAAGGAAGAGGATCCGTTGGCATTTATGATCGTGACCAGTGCCAGTGAGATTTATGGACAGGGATATAAGAATATTTTTAGTGAAAAGTTGTAGTGGTAAAAAAGGAAACCTTAGCACAATCTTTATATAAGTTCAGATTCTATTAAGAAAGCATTGAAACTATTGTTTTTTCGGGAAAATGAGAGTATGCTTCTCCTATCAGAAGACGGGAGGTGCGGGAAATAATGGCAGTTTTAGGTTTTGTTTTAATGGGAATCTCTTTTTTGTCTTTGTTGGGATGTCTGGTATTCAGTGTCAAGGAAAGTATGAAAGACAAATAGGATTTACGTAAAAACCGGTGCATCAACTGTGAACGAAATAGACAGTTAATGTACCGGTTTTTCTTTAGATTTGTCAGCTGTTTTTCATAATGACCTGCTCTACCATATCAGCCACATCTTCGCAGCAATCGCAGCATTTCTCCAGACGGTCATACATAGTGGTCCAGGAAAGGATGGTCAGAGGATCTTTTTCGGCAGTATAGAGATGGCGCATAGCCTCTGTGTATAGGCGGTCACCTTCTTCTTCCAAACCATTAATCTCAATGATTTTCTCTTGCAGCAATGTGGATTTGCGAAAATGATGCAGTTCTTCAGCCATATCTTTCAGTGCGGCACAGCAGCGCAGGATCAGTTTGGTGAATTCCATAACTTCAGAACGGAAGGTAGTAATATGATACATATACATACCACGCAGTACGTCTTCGATGGAATCGGTCACATCGTCGATGGTGCGGGACAGTTCTACGATATCTTCGCGCTCGATGGGAGGCAGGAATTCCTTCATCAGGCGTTCCATCATCTCGTGCTTGATCTTGTCGCCGGAATGCTCGATTTTATGCATTTCATCAAGGCGTTTCTTTAAATTAATGGTACTGAAATTATCCAAGCTGTCCTGTAAAAGTACGGCAGCATCATAGGCATAAGAGATGCCCTTAGCGAATGCGTCAAAATAATAATTGTTTTCTTTTTTTGCCATGATCAATTCTCCTTTGATTTGAGGTGGTTACGGTTTGGCTGCGGGTGCAGAAGCCGTTATCTTAAAACAGCCACATAAATAATTTTGCCATCAGAAATCCGATGAGGCCACATCCGGGGAAGGTGAGTACCCAGGTGAGTACCATTTCTTTTACCACACCCCAATTGACGTTGGACATACGGCGCGCTGCGCCCACACCCATGATAGCTACCGTCTTGGTGTGAGTGGTGGACACGGGGATTCCGGTGACTGAGGATAACAGGAGGCAGCCTGCACCTGCCAGGTCGGCGGCAAATCCCTGGTATTTTTCCAGTTTTACCATATCCATGCCCACTGCTTTGATGATGCGGTAACCGCCGATAGAGGTTCCCAGAGCCATCACTGCGCTGCATAGGATCATCAGCCAGATAGGAATCCGGAAGTTGTTCACATCAGCCTGGCCGCCCGCCAAAAAGATCCCTAACATAAATACGCCCATGAATTTCTGACCGTCCTGAGCACCGTGCATGAAAGCCATGGCTGCACCGCCGGCCACCTGACCTCCTTTGAAAAAGCCAATGGTCTTACGACGATCCATGCCTTTGCAGATCCATTCAATGATCTTGACGGTACACCAGCCGAAACCAAATCCCAGCACGGTAGAAAGAAACAGACCGTACACTACTTTGATCCATTCGCTGCCATTGATTCCTGCAAGACCACCGTGCAGTGCGATGGCTGCGCCGGAGATACCGGCGATCAGAGCGTGGCTCTCACTTGTGGGAATACCGAACCACCAGGCTGCCGTAGCCCATGTGACGATGGCAAACAAAGAGGCACATAGCGCTACCAGTGCATCTGCTGAATTGCCGCCGAAATCTACCATGTTGTAGATGGTAGCGGCCACGCTGGCATTGACCATAGTCATCACAAACACTCCCAGAAAGTTAAATATGGCTGCCATGAGAATGGCGGCTTTGGGAGACATGGATTGGGTGGAGACACAGGTGGCGATGGCGTTTGGCGCATCTGTCCACCCATTGACCAGAACAACCCCCAGTGTCAGTGCCACAGTGATGGCCAGTACGGGACTGGACATCAATTGAGAAAGAAATTCCGCTAATGAAATTGTCATAACTTCTCCTTTCTGTATGTAAGTATTGTTGCCGGGAGCAACTGAGATTTTCTGTATTATTATATATTGTGGAAAATCTTATCATATTAATTTTAGCTGAAATTAATATGTTTGTCCATATAAAATATTGCAAAAAAGTAAGTTTTACATTGAATTTACATGTAATTAACGTATGTAAAATATAATTTACATATTGCCTTTTTAAAAAAAATCTATATACTAAATATATGCGCTAAGATATGAACAGGGACTGTTACACATAAAATATAAGATGGGAAATGGAAGGTTGATGAAACGATATGGATATTGCATTGCAGACTGAGAGGCTGCGTTTGAGACCTTTGTGCAGGAAGGATCTTAAGGCGCTTTATGAATATAGCGGGGATAAAGAGAATATACGGTATATGTTGTTTCTGCCTCATGAAACGTTGGAAGAGGCAAAAGAATTCCTGGAGGCTACGGTGGCTGAGTGGGCAAAGGAGCAGCCTGACTATTTTGAATTTGGGATGGAATATGAAGGCAAATTGATCGGAACCATGTCAGCTTATAAAGAAGATGAGGGCAGAGAAGTAGAGTTTGGCTGGGTGCTGCATAAGGATTACAGAGGGATGGGGTTTGCTGTAGAAGCAGCGATAGCTGTGAAAAAGTTTGCAGTGGAACAGTTAAGGCCGGAGAGACTGACAGCGCACTGTGATAAGAGAAATTGTTCATCGGCTAAGGTGATGGAAAGAATAGGTCTTTGCTTCGTGGGAGAAGGGGTGCGGGAATACCGTGATGGTGAGACGGCGGTTGAGTTGGTTTATATGGAGAGGAACTTTGATACTTTCAAAAGTAATTTATAAAAAAGATTGACATAATTTAGAAATTTAAGTATAATAATATTAACAACAGACAACAAGAGTGTCTGTTAGGGCTATGAGACGAGGGCTGCGTCAGCAGGCAGTGCTCTGTGGAGCTCCGGATGGGTTGTATGTGAAGACCGCAAGCTGACTTTATGCATATTTAGTATGCAGACAGAAAACATTCAGAGCCTTGCCTTTTTGGCAGGGCTTTTTGTGACTTTGAGAGGAGAAATAAATGGATAAACTGCAAGAAAGGGCCAAGTCTTTTAAGCGATTACTTGATTTTGAATATAAAATCAAGCTTGGGAGAAAAGGGAAAATTACGGAATTTATAATAGATTTTGAACGTTCAGATTTTTTCCATTTAATCGGTTTGCATAAGCTCAATGATATCCTTGCCGGCAATATGGCAACCAGTAAGATTTTTGAGGATTGTTTAAAAGGAAAGATTTCATATGCGTCAATAGAAAAAAGTGTTTTTTTCTCTAAACTGGGTAACCGATTTGAGTATTTTAACAGGCTTGAAGAAATGTTGGACAGCAATGATATTATCTTTAAATGTAATACAAATTCTATGAAGTCTTATTCGCGTATCATTGCAGATTTTGAATTAAAAAATATATATGAAGATTTGATTTTTTACATATTCATTGAAAAGAGAGCTCATTCATTAAGTCAATACTGTAAGTCATTCATTAATGACAATATGGTGGATTATACTTATGGGCAAACAAAAATGACACTTTTGTATAAAGAAAAAATGAATAAGATCACAGGTGAAAGTATAATTCAGTATAGTAAATTGTGATTCACAAGTTCAATAATTTTCAAATAATCCCCTCCTGTAAAGAAAAAATACTTGACACTCGCATATTTCTGTAGTATGATAAGCAAGGTGTTTCGCACGAACACGCTTTTTTCGTGCCGATCAACTAAGAGAAAGTGGATGATCCCATGGAAAAAATATTTGAACAAGGGTTGTTATATGATTTCTACGGCGAACTGCTTACCCCTCACCAGAGGAGCATCTATGAGGATGCAGTGTTCAATGATATGTCTCTGGGAGAGATTGCAGAAGAGCGGGGAATCAGCAGGCAAGGTGTGCATGATCTGATCAAGCGCTGCGACAAGATACTGCAGGGGTATGAGAGCAAGCTGCATCTTGTTGCAAAGTTTGCCAGAGCAAAGGATACGGTCAGAGAGATCATGGAGCTGACGCAGCAAGGGGACGTGACGAAGGCTGAGGGAATGCAAAGCCAAATGACACGAATCCGACAGCTGTCAGAAGATCTGATGAAGGAATTATGATCCGACGAAACAAAAGTCCGGCAACCCGATTGAAAGAGGAGAACAAATGGCATTTGAGAGTTTGACGGATAAACTGCAGAATGTATTTAAAAATTTAAGAAGCAAGGGCCGTTTAACCGAAGAGGATGTCAAAGCTGCGCTGAAGGAAGTGAAGATGGCGCTGTTAGAGGCGGATGTAAACTTCAAGGTAGTAAAGCAGTTTGTCAAATCTGTGGAAGAACGAGCTATCGGTCAGGACGTTATGAACGGCCTGAATCCCGGTCAGATGGTGATTAAGATTGTGAATGAAGAGATGATCGCACTGATGGGCAGCGAGACCACAGAGATCGCCATGCAGCCAGGTAAGGCCATCACAGTGATCATGATGGCAGGTCTTCAGGGTGCAGGTAAGACCACAGCGACGGCCAAGCTTGCAGGCAAGCTGAAGCTTAAGGGTAAGAAGTCCTTGCTGGTGGCCTGTGACGTATATCGTCCCGCTGCGGTGGAACAGTTGCAGATCAACGGTAAGAAGCAGGAAGTAGATGTGTTTTCTCTGGGCACAGATGTAAAGCCCGTGGAGATTGCCAGACAGGCCATCGCTCATGCAGAGAAGAATGGTCACAACGTAGTCATTCTGGATACTGCCGGTCGTCTTCATGTAGATGAAGGTATGATGGCAGAGCTTCAGGAGATCAAGGCTACAGTATCGGTTCACCAGACTCTTCTGGTAGTAGATGCCATGACCGGTCAGGATGCTGTAAATGTTGCCAAGGAATTTGATGAGAAGGTAGGAATCGATGGTGTGATCCTGACAAAGATGGATGGTGATACACGAGGCGGTGCAGCACTTTCCATTAAAGCGGTAACAGGTCGTCCGATCCTTTATGTAGGTATGGGTGAGAAATTGTCCGATATGGAGCAGTTTTACCCGGATCGTATGGCCAGTCGTATCTTGGGAATGGGAGATGTGCTTTCCCTGATCGACAAGGCACAGCAGAGCATTGACATCGATGAAGACAAGGGCCGTGAGATGGCAGGCCGCATGAAGAAGGGAAAATTCGACTTTGAAGATTACCTTGAGAGCATGAAGCAGATGCGGAATATGGGAGGTTTGTCCAGTATATTGGGAATGCTTCCTGGTATGGGGATCAAGGCCGGTGAGCTGGAATCCATGATCGATGAGAAGCAGCTGAAACGTATGGAAGCCATCGTATTGTCCATGACCAAAGAGGAACGGCACAATCCCAAGATACTGAATCCCAAGAGAAAACACCGTATTGCCAAAGGTGCCGGTGTGGATATCAGTGTGGTAAACCGTTTTATCAAGCAGTTTGAGCAGACCCAGAAGATGATGAAGCAGATGGGCGGCGGCAAGAGACGAGGCGGTATGTTCGGAGGATTTCCGGGCATGGGCGGTGGGAGATTTCCCTTTTAAAAGATGCAGATACGAACGGAAACGTTCTTATCATAAATTAAAAGAAACAATAACAAATTAATGCGTAAGACGCGGAGGTAAAGAACAATGGCAGTTAAAATCAGATTAAGAAGAATGGGTCAGAAGAAAGCTCCTTTCTATAGAATCATCGTAGCAGATTCCCGTTCTCCCAGAGATGGCAGATTTATCGAAGAGATCGGTACCTATGATCCTAACACCGATCCCAGCACTTTCAAGATCAACGAAGAGCTGGCTAAGAAGTGGTTGGCTAACGGTGCTCAGCCTACTGAAGTGGTAGGAAAGCTTTTCAAGGCTGCAGGCATTGAGAAATAAGTAGTTACTGTAAGAGCCAAGCTTGTTGGTTGCAGAAAGGCGCGGTGATTGTATGAAAGAATTAGTAGAAGTAATTGCAAAGGCACTTGTTGATCATCCGGAGGAAGTGGTTGTAACCGAGAAGACAGAAGGCAAGAATGTCATCATCGTAGAGCTTCATGTGGCGCAGTCCGATATGGGTAAAGTTATCGGCAAACAGGGCAGAATCGCGAAAGCGATCCGTTCTGTTGTGAAAGCTGCATCATCCAAAGACAACAAAAAAGTCGATGTAGAAATCGTCTGAGATTTGGGGCTGTCGCAGCAATATTGCGGCAGCCTTGTTATATGCGCTTGGCGCAGAAATGAGGTTTTCATGGAAGTTAAATCAATGGAAGATAAGTTTCAGGTAGGTGTGATCACCTCCACCCATGGGGTGAGAGGGGAAGTAAAGGTATTTCCCACCACAGATGATCCGAACAGATTTAAAAGATTGAAAGAAGTGATCCTGGATACGGGAAAGGCTGAGATTGTGCTGGAAGTGGAAGGTGTAAAATTCTTTAAGCAGTTTGTGATCCTGAAATTCAAGGGATTTGATAATATAAATGACATTGAAAAGTACAGGCAGAAGAGTCTTTATGTGACCAGACAGAATGCAGTGCGCCTGAAGAAGGATGAATATTTTGTGGCAGATCTGATGGGCATGGAGGTAGTGGATGAGCAGAATGCAAAGATAGGTGTCCTTAAAAGTGTGATGGAGACCGGTGCCAATGATGTCTATGTGATTGCTATGACAGATGGCAGAGAGCTTCTGTTGCCGGCCATTAAGCAATGTATTTTGAATGTGGATATGGAAAGCAATGTGATGCAGGTGCATGTGCTGGATGGATTGTTAGACTAGTGTGTGGGCCTTAATAGGCTTTGCAGGAGAAGAGTATGATGAAGTTCCATATTTTGACCTTATTTCCCGAGATGGTGATGGGCGGGCTGAATACCAGTATCATCGGTCGTGCTGTCATTCAGGGATTGATTGATATCAATGCAGTGAATATCAGAGATTATACCAAGGATAAGCATGGCAAAGTGGATGATTACCCTTACGGAGGCGGGGCAGGCATGTTGATGCAGGCCCAGCCTGTTTATGATGCTTATCAGGCGGTAACAGGGTTAAGACCTGTGAGAACAGTGTATGTGACGCCTCAGGGCCGGCCCTTTACACAACAGATGGCAGAAGATTTGGCCAAAGAAGAGGAATTGGTATTTTTGTGCGGACATTATGAAGGTATTGACGAGCGTGTTCTGGAGGAGATCGTTACAGATTATGTGTCTATTGGTGATTATGTATTGACCGGCGGTGAACTTCCGGCTATGGTTATGATCGATGCGGTTTCCAGGTTGGTACCCGGTGTACTGAACAATGAAGTTTCGGCAGAGACGGAAAGCTTTCACAATGACCTGTTAGAATATCCGCAATATTCCAGGCCCGAGGTGTGGCATGGAAAAGCGGTGCCAAAGGTGCTCTTATCCGGCAATCATAAGCATATTGTAAAATGGCGTCTGGAGCAGTCCCAACTTCGCACTTTAAAAAGGCGCCCGGATCTCTATGAAAAATATCAGGAAAAGCTCTGCACCATAAAAGATGTGTCTAAGAAGAAAAGGGAACATATTCACATGATGGAGATGTTAAGCCGTGGAAATGGTGAAGTACTATATCATGTGGGAGAAAATGTTCTTTTATATCATAGAAAAAATCAGGCATATGTACTTAGTGCAACCGATCAAAATAATGGAGAAATGCTTTGTGAGATTATTCTGCAAGATGCACAGGAGAGAGGGAAGGAACCTACGCTTTTCATCGTCAGCAGGGAATTTCTGAAGGACATGGTGGAGCAAAGGTTTGGAGCCAAAGCAGGTGGGGCCTGCATACAGGCTTGTTACACCAGAAAAGAACCACTTTCGGTGCGTCACAAGGATATCAGAAGATTGGACAAAGAAAGTTTGGATTATATATCAGAGCATTACCGTAACGGCAGCAATCGAACATACCTGCTTCAGCTTTTAGAAAGTGGCTTGATATTTGGTGCTTTTGTGGAGGAGCAGTTGGTGGGATTTGTGGGCATGCATACGGATGGCAGCATGGGACTTTTGTTTGTGCAGGAAACTTTCCGTGGGCAGGGAATTGCTGCATCACTGGAAAGCTACATGATCAATCGGATCCTTGAATTTGGATGGACCCCTTATGCCCAGATTTATGCAGATAATGAACCATCTTTGAAACTTCAAGAGAAACTGGGATTGTATTTATCAAATGAAATGTTGTGGTGGCTGGGAAAAATGTAAAAAAGTAGAAAAATATTGAAAAAATGCTTGCATTATCCTGCGTATTGTGGTAAAGTATGAATGTTGTCAAAACGAGATGGTCCTCTGTTACAGTAAGGTATTAAGAACATCCATTTTATGAAGGAGGCTCTACAATGAGTAACATTAGCATTATCAAAGAAATCGAAGCAGAACAGTTAAAAGCAACTGTAGATGAGTTCGCAGTTGGCGATACCGTAAGAGTATACGGTAAGATCAAAGAAGGTAACCGTGAAAGAGTTCAGGTGTTTGAAGGCGTTGTTTTAAAGAGACAGGGCGGCAGTAACAGAGAGACTTTCACTGTAAGAAAGAATTCCAATGGCGTTGGCGTTGAGAAGACCTGGCCTTTGCACTCCCCTAATGTTGAGAAGATCGAAGTAGTTAGAAGAGGTAAAGTAAGACGTGCAAAACTGAACTACTTAAGAGACCGCATCGGTAAGCAGGCTAAGGTAAAAGAGTTAGTGAAATAATTGATGTGCTAAGAGGACAATTACATAACGTAGTTGTCCTTTTCTATAATATAGTTCTGCCAGAGCAGATGAAAGAGAAATATGTTTATGGCCAAAACAAGCGGATTGAGTTTTTACAGGCGTAAGAAGATTATTAGTACAGGACTGGTTAAGGAAATCTTCAGTTGGATATTTGGGATTGCTGCTGCTGTTTTTATAGCAGCTGTAATAAATTATTTTTGGGGAATGTCCACTTATGTGGTGGGAGTATCCATGGAGCCTAATTTGTATAATGGGCAGCGCATTTTTATTGATAGGGTAACTTATACTGTCTCTAAGCCGAAGGTTGATGATGTGGTGGTTTTCTTGCCAAATGGCAACAGGAATGCCCATTATTATGTGAAAAGGGTAGTAGCAGTTCCGGGGGATAAGGTACTTATCAGTGAAGGGAAGTTATATGTCAACGGAGAGGTATGCCCTGTGATTCCGGCCAATATCATGGAGCCCGGAATCGCTGCAAACGAGTTGACTCTTAGTAAAAATGAGTATTTTTGTATCGGCGACAGCCCAAACAGCAGTGAGGATAGCAGATCGGCGGATATTGGACCGGTTCATGCAGAGGATATGATCGGAAAAGTCTGGTTTGCCAAAGCTTACGGGGACGGAAGCACCGGTTTCGTAAAATGAATCATGCAGTAATGAGGTGTTAAGATGAATTATCAATGGTATCCCGGTCATATGACGAAAGCAAAGCGTATGATGCAGGAAAATATTAAATTGATCGACTTGATCATAGAACTGGTAGATGCTCGTATACCATTTAGCAGTAGGAATCCGGATATCGATGAGCTGGGGAAGAATAAATCCAGGATCATTCTTTTAAATAAATCAGATCTGTCAGATCCGGTCTGGAATAAGAAGTGGGTGCAGTATTTTGAGAGCAAAGGTGCACATGTGCTTGAGATCAATTCTAAGACCGGTGGGGGGGTAAAGTCTATTCAGGGTCTGGTGCAGGAGGCTTGCCGTGAAAAGATTGAAAGAGACCGAAAACGAGGAATTGTAAACCGTCCTGTGCGGGCTATGGTAGTGGGGATTCCCAATGTGGGAAAATCTACTTTTATCAATTCTTTTGCTGGAAAAGCCTGTGCAAAGACAGGCAATAAGCCTGGGGTGACAAAAGGAAAGCAGTGGATAAGGCTCAATAAAAATCTGGAGCTTCTGGATACTCCGGGTATTCTCTGGCCCAAGTTCGAGGATCAGATAGTAGGAAGAAATCTGGCATTTATCGGTTCTATGAACGATGAGGTCATTGTGATAGAAGAACTGGCTTGCGATCTTTTGAAGGTGATAAATGAGTTGTATCCGAATGCAGTGGAACAACGATATGGGCAGCAAGATGAGCAGATCCAGGATGCGGCAACCCGAGTCGGTGTCAAGGATCCAATCCTGCAGCTTCATGACATTGCTCAAAGTAGAATGTGTTACAGCAAAGGCGAAGAACTGGATATTAAGAAAGCGGCGTCTATCGTAATTGATGATTTCAGAAGTGGTAAGCTGGGACGTATGACGTTTGAAAGGATGGGTGAAACAAAAGATGAATAAAGTGTTAAAAGAAGCCATAAGCACCATTCTTTATCTGGCAGGTGTATTACTTCTGACTTGGTTTATCATTACTTTCGTTGGACAGCGTACTGAGGTCAGTGGTGATTCCATGGAGGCTACATTGGCCGACGGTGATAATTTGATCGTGGATAAGATCACTTACAGATTTAAGAAACCTGAGAGATTTGATATTATTGTTTTTCCTTTTAAATATCAGGAGACCACCTACTATATCAAACGTATCATTGGACTGCCCGGTGAGACTGTGTGGATCGATGAAGACGGAGTAATCTATATTAACGATGAGGTTTTGAAAGAGAGTTACGGGAGAGAAGTGATTAAATCTACAAATCGTGGTATTGCGGCGGAGCCTGTGGTACTTGGTCCGGACGAATATTTTGTATTAGGAGATAATCGTAACAACAGTTCAGACAGTCGCACGCAGATCGTAGGTAACATTCGAGAAGATGATATTATTGGCCGTGCATGGCTGAGGATTTGGCCTTTCAACCAGTTCGGTGTTTTAAAGCACCAATAAGAGGAATCTAACATGGAGAGTATGCAACAGATAAAAATTCAATTACAGGCAGCTTCTATAGATGAGCTGCCTGCATTGATACAAAAGTACAGTACGGATGAAAGAGGCGGTGTGCGTAAATTGACAGAGACTGCCACCAGAAGAATTGAGGCATATGAAAAGGAAGTAAACCGTACAGAGCAGTTAAAGCAGTATGAAAAGGAGTATGCAGCCTTTGCTCATATCTGTGGGCTCGATGAAGTGGGAAGAGGACCGTTGGCTGGCCCGGTAGTGGCAGGCGCTGTAATCTTGCCCAAGGACTGTGATATTCTGTACATAAACGATTCCAAGCAGCTTTCTGAGAAGAAGCGGGAAGAGTTGTATGATATCATTATGGAAAAAGCAGTGGCTTGTGCAGTAGGATATGCCACGCCGGAGAGAATCGATGAGATCAATATACTGCAGGCTACTTATGAAGCTATGCGGGAAGCTGTAAAATCACTTGGTGTGCAGCCGGATCTTCTTCTGAACGATGCTGTGACCATACCGGGGATATCCATCAAGCAGGTACCGATCATCAAGGGAGATGCCAAAAGTATATCCATCGGAGCTGCCAGCATCATTGCAAAGGTTACCAGAGACCGGTTGATGGTGGAATATCACAAAGTATTTCCCCAGTATGATTTTGCGGGCAATAAAGGGTATGGCAGTGCTGCACACATTGCAGCTTTGAGGAAATACGGACCAACTCCCATTCATAGAAGGAGCTTTATCCATAATTTTGTGTAGGGGGAAGCAAAGTGGATCAAAATAACCGTACCATTGGTGCAGATATGGAGTTAAGAGCAGTAGAATACCTGATCAGTCAGGGGGTAGAAATCCTGGAACGAAATTTTCACTGCAGACAAGGTGAGATTGATATTGTCTGCCGTCATGGCAGTTATCTGGTGTTTGTAGAGGTGAAGTACAGGACTTCTTTGCGAAAGGGGGCACCGGAGGAAGCTGTGGGAATTGCAAAGCAGAAGGTGATATGCAGGGTGGCGGATTATTACCGGTGTACTCATGGCATTGGCCAGTCAGTAGCCGTCAGATATGATGTGATCGCAGTGCTTAACGAGGAACTGAGATGGTATCAGAATGCTTTCCCGCACCATTATAGGTAACAGATGGTAACATTAAAGAAATATTAATAAAATTTATAATGAAATTTTGAAAATTTTGTGGTTAAATAATCTTATAATGTTGTGATTTGGAGGTGTCGTGATGTCAAATATATTGGTGTGTGATGATGACAGAGAGATTGTTGATGCGATAGAGATTTACCTGAATCAGGAAGGATATCGTATCTATAAAGCATATGATGGGCAACAGGCCATAGAGCTTCTGCAGAAAGAGGACATCCATCTGCTGATCATGGATATCATGATGCCTCGTCTGGACGGTATCCGGGCAACTCTTAAGATCCGGGAATACAGCAGTATTCCTATCATTATACTGTCTGCAAAGTCTGAGGATGCGGATAAGATCCTGGGGCTGAATGTGGGTGCAGATGATTATATCAGCAAGCCCTTTAATCCGTTGGAGTTGGTAGCAAGAGTAAAGTCTAATCTGCGCAGGTATACCTCCTTGGGAAGCCTGAATGCAGAGAGCAAAGCGCTTTATCAGGTAGGTGGGCTTGTGATTAATGATGATACCAAGGAAGTGTCGGTTGATGGTGAATTTGTGAAGATGACACCCATCGAATACAATATTTTATTACTGTTAATGAAGAATCTGGGCAGGGTATTTTCTATTAATCAAATCTATGAAAGTATCTGGAATGAGGATGCGATTGGTGCGGATAACACGGTGGCAGTCCATATTCGTCATATCCGGGAGAAGATAGAGATCAATCCCAAAGAGCCCAGGTATCTGAAGGTAGTGTGGGGTGTAGGTTATAAGATTGACAAGCAGTAAATGAGGGGACAGTCTATGGAGAAACCAACGATCAGAAGGTTAGGCCTGGGGTTGGTGCAGCACATTGCGCTTGCTCTGGCGATCATGATCATCGTCTCTATCGCACAGAAGTCGGTGATTCAGGTAGAGAATCTGTATGGGGAGACGAAGTATCACCAGATCGATATTTATGAGAATATAGAAAAATTTGAGGATACTGCTGTTTTCAGCGATATGTTTGATAATGCTGTAAGCGACTTAATGACCCTTGTGGTGATCAAGGGCCAGCTGGAAACGGACGGTATCTATGATGGTGCTAAGACCATCGATGTGACCGCCTTTGTAAACCGTAGGGAAGTGGTAAGTCAATGTCCGATTACGGCGTTGTATACCCTAGATAATCTTGTGAAATGGAGCAAGAACGGGATCGCAATGGGAACGCTTACCCTGTCTAAGAAGGACTTTGTGAATTTCTTCAGAGATAATATGGAGGGGATAGAGCATTTCTATCTGGATGAAGAGACCGGTAATCTGAAATATCGGGGAGACTTGACCAAAGGAACCGCCTTAGAGCAGGAGCTTCAGGAACAGAAAGAAAAAAGTGTCGTTGCAGAAGCCGAGGCACCTCAGGCACTGGAACTGCAGGAGGAGATTGACAGGATCATTCTGGAAGAGAAGAAGCAGAAGCTGACAGAGACCTACAATAATTATCTACAGTATAACGAAGAAGAATTGGTAGATATGGCTTTTAGTTATCTGGTGTCTCATATGGACAAGCCGGTCACTTTGTCTACAGAAGACGATAAAGAACTGGTACATATGGAAATGATTAAGCCAAAGTACGCCACAGTTGACGGGAAGACCCAGCTTCTGGAGATTGCCGATAATTGGCTGGATTACTGCAGGCTGGAAAATAATCTGATTGATACCATTGAGAGCCTTGCTTATAATTACACTTTGTATGAAAGCAGAAATGACCTTTATGCAAGGGGAAATACTAATCTGTCTTATCTGGTTCGTGTACCACAGAAGGATGGTTATATGGACTATACCAATATGGCCGGTGAATTCCTGACAGAGGATACCGGTGAGATCGATAATTATTTCGAAGATATCGGTAAGTTTATCAGCTATTCTGTGGATGATATCGAGTGTGTGGGTAATGTAGATATTTCGGATGAAGAGATGTACAGTATGGTTGAGACCCATAAATATGCGTATCCGGAAGGAACCAGGATATGGATCGGTGTAGATGTTGATTTTTCCATTGAAGATGACCAGTTTGAGACAGGTTACAGGGTGTTTGACAGTATCATTCCCAGGATGAAGCAGATCATATTGTTGATCGGTGTATGCTTGGCGATATGGCTGATCATCTGGAGTTATCTGACCTATACGGCAGGCTGGGCTTATGATGAAAATGGTGATCACATATTATATCTGAATGGATTTGACAGACTATACACAGAGTTTGTGGCAGCTCTGGGCTGTGTACTGGCTTATTATGGTGTGAGAATTTTCCTGATGCTCATGTCTTTTGCATTGGAACAACAGAGCGATGGGTTCAGCACCTTTGCAGTTGATGTAGATCCCCCGGTTGGATGGTATCTGTCGGGGATCGGAGCATTGTATGGATTTTTGCTTAGCTTTTTCTTCAGTATCCTATGGTACAGTCTGGTCCGCAGGATCAAAGGAAGAAACCTCTGGAGGGACAGTTTCCTGCACTTTCTCTGGGAAAAATGTTACAAAGGAGCAGCAATGGTTCTTTATCACCGCAGTGTGATGATCAGGACTATGATCCCTTATAATTTGTTTCTTTTGGTCAATCTCTTTGGTTTGGCAGGAATATATGCATTTGGAGAGAACAAATATATCTCTTTGACCATTGCAGCCGGTTTATTGATTTTTGATGCATTGATTGGTGTACTTTTGTTTCGAAAGAATGCAGAGATGGCTGATATCGTGGATGCCATCAAGAGAATCCGCCATGGTGAGGTAGAGTGTCAGTTAGAAGCAGATAAGCTCCACGGTGAAAACAAAGAAGTTGCTGAAGCGGTGAATAATATTGGAGAAGGCATCAAGAATGCTGTGGCCACCAGTCTGAAGGATGAACGGATGAAGACAGACTTGATCACCAATGTGTCACATGATATCAAGACACCGTTGACATCTATCATTAACTATGTGGATCTTTTAAAACGACAGAAGATCAAGGAAGAACCGGTACGAAGCTATATTGATATCCTGGATAGTAAATCCCAGCGCTTAAAGCAGCTGACAGATGACTTGGTAGAAGCATCCAAAATTTCTTCCGGAAACATTGTGCTGAATAGAGAAAAATTAAATCTGACAGAGCTTTTTAACCAGTCCCTGGGAGAATTCGCTGAGAAATTTGAAGAAAAAGACCTTCAGGTGGTGTTTGAATATGCAGAGCTACAGGCGTTTATCTATGCTGACAGCAGGCGTATGTGGCGTATTATTGAGAACCTGTTTAACAATATTTATAAGTATGCCATGGCGGTGACACGTGTGTACATCTATATCAATATTGAAAACGGACAGATTAAGGCATCCCTTAAAAATATCTCTGAAAAACAGTTAAACGTTCATTCTGACGAGTTGACTGAGCGTTTTATCAGAGGAGATGTGTCCAGGACCACAGAAGGCAGTGGCCTTGGATTATACATTGCCAAGAGTCTCACCAAGGCTCAGGGAGGGGATTTCGATGTGTATCTGGATGGAGATTTATTTAAAGTGACCTTGCGTTTTCCGGAATATAGGGAAGAGATGGAGACGCAGAAGGAACAAGAGCCCGCAGATGCTGATACGGAAAGCTAAGATAAAAGAGAAAGAAGAAGCCGCTTGGAGTAAAGTGCCCCAAACGGCTTCGTAAATTATTCGTTATATAGAGTACGGTTATTGTATGCTTCCAGAATACTATGCATTTTCTCTGTAGTAGCCATAGCATTAGAAAGTGATACGTCATGATTCATGAAGTCTATCAAAGAAGCAGTAAACTTGCACATATCAGCTTCTACAAAGTAAGGCTTGCTATAGATATCAGGAGGAAGGTGAGTAAGGTTCGTTACGATCACCTTATCAAAGTATCCTTTTTCATAGGCTTCGTCAAATGCTTTCAACCCGTCCGTAAACAGACCAAACGTACAGCAGATAAATACGCGGCGTGCTTTCATTTCCTTTAACTGATGAGCAGTATCCAGCATACTTCCGCCAGAGGAGATCATGTCATCGATGATGATGATATCCTTACCTTCGATATTGTCTCCAAGGAATTCGTGAGCCACAATGGGATTCTTACCATTGACAATGGTAGAGTAATCCCTTCTCTTATAGAACATACCCGTATCCACACCAAGTACCGTAGCAAAATAAATAGCACGGTCAAGGGCACCCTCATCCGGACTGATCACAATCAAATGATCCTTGTCCACGATCAGATCCTGCTCCGCGTGAAGCAAAGCCTTCATAAACTGATAAGGCGGTGTGAAATTATCAAAACCATTCAAAGGTGTAGCATTCTGCACCCGAGGATCATGTGCATCAAAGGTAATAAAATTACTGATTCCCATATCCTTAAGTTCCGTCAGTGCATAAGCACAGTCCAGAGATTCACGGCCGCTTCTCTTATGCTGTCTGCCCTCATAAAGGAAAGGCATGATCACATTAATACGATGAGCCTTACCGGTACATGCACCGATGACACGTTTCAGATCCTGATAATGGTCATCGGGAGACATATGGTTGGTATAACCATTCAGATTATAGGTAATGCTGTGATTACATACATCCACAAGAATAAATAAATCCTTGCCACGAATGGACTCCCGGAATCTGGCTTTCGCTTCACCACTTCCAAAACGGGGCAGTTCCAGATCCACCAAATAATTATCTTCAATATATCCATGGAAAGCAGGATCATTCTTCACCTTGTCATTATGGATACTCTTTCTAAACTCCACAAGATAATCATTGATCTCACGGCCCATCTTCTCGGCAGAGGGAAGCGCTACAAGCTTCATGGGAGCTACAGGCATGGCATTTTCCAGTTCACGTAAATTAGGCATAGTTTCCTCCAAGTGTATAAAATCTGAGGTTGTTGATCTTTGGGGGCTGGCAAGCACTCCGCTGACGGGCTGTGGGGTGATTGGGAGGCGGGGTGGGCCGTGTGGCAGGTATTCAACTTCCGACACGCTCTCGCTCCGTGAAAAACGCAGCGGTACTAGGCTCGAGCCGTAAACCTACGGTTTCCGGCTATACCTCGCCAAGTGCAGGCGTTTTTCAAGGGTTTACATTTGAACACCTGCCACCCAGCCCACCCCACCTCCCAACAACCCCACAGCCCGTCAGCTGCTCTTACAGCAAAAATAACAACATCTTCTTATTAATTTATAACATTAAGGTAGTGACACGTCAAGGAATTTTTAGTAAAATAGGGGTAGGAAATTTTTTGAATACCTTATAGCAGTATTATTTGGGTATAATTCAAGATATATTTTAAGGTTGGTCAACACTTTCGGCTAATTTTATGTAGTGTTTTATATTTGTACTTTTTTTCACTAGTACAATACTATCTGTAAATTAGCTGAAAGAGTAGCCCGGTGAGAGGGTTGGGGTGCGAATGCAGACCCCTGAAAAACGCCGGCACTTGGCGAGGTATAGTAGGAAACCGAAGGTTTCCTACTTGAGCCTAGTACCGCTGCGTTTTTCACGGAGCGAGAGCGCGTCAGCATTCGTACCCCAACCCTCCCGCCGGGCGGCCACCTACGCAGCAAAACTACAGACAGAGGATTAAACAAGATGAAGAAAGCGCATATAGTAAAAAGTGTACAGCCCGAAAGTATCGGGGAGGAATTGGAAATTGAGGCAGGCGATAAGATCCTGGAAATTGACGGCACCCAAATAGAGGACATTTTTGACTATCAGTTCCTGATCCAGGACACTTATATTGAGGTGTTGGTGGAGAAGCCTGACGGTGAGCAGTGGCTTTTGGAGATTGACAAAGAGTATGATGAGGATCTGGGCATTGAATTTGAGAATGGTCTGATGGATGAGTATCGGCATTGTCATAATAAGTGTATCTTTTGTTTTATTGATCAGATGCCTAAAGGGATGCGGGAGACGTTGTATTTTAAGGATGATGATTCCAGGCTTTCGTTTTTGCAGGGGAATTATGTGACGTTGACGAATATGTCAGATCATGATATTGACAGGATCGTCAGGTATCATTTGTCGCCGATCAATATTTCTTTTCAGACCATGAATCCGGATCTTAGGTGTAAGATGTTGAACAATCGGTTTGCCGGGGAAGCTTTGAAGAAGGTTGATGTGTTGTATGAAGCCGGGATTACGATGAATGGGCAGATCGTGCTTTGTAAGGGGATCAATGATGGGGAGGAACTGGAATTTAGTATCAGGGAGCTTATGAAGTATCTGCCCCATCTGGAAAGTGTGTCGGTGGTGCCGGTGGGGCTTTCTAAGTATCGGGAAGGGTTGTATCCCCTTGAGCCCTTTGAGGCGGAGGATGCCAAGGCTGTGATAGAGTTGATCCATAAGTTTCAGGATGAATGCTTTGCAAAGTATGGGACTCATTTCGTGCATGCAAGTGATGAGTGGTATATTCTGGCGGGTATGGAGATTCCTAAGGAGGAGCGGTATGATGGGTATCTTCAGCTGGAGAATGGTGTGGGGATGCTAAGGCTGTTACAGCAGGAATTTGCGGAGGCCTTTGCGGAGGCTGTGAGTGCCAGAGAAAGGGGCCGTGTGGAAGCAGATATGCAGGAGCTTGGGGCAGGTGTTTCCGGGAAGGAGCATATTCAGCTGTCTATGGCTACAGGACTTTTGGCCTATCCTTATATCAGTCGGATGGCGAAGCGGATGGAAGAAGCCTTTCCTTGGCTTACCATTTATGTGTATCCTATTACGAATGAGTTTTTTGGAGAACATATTACGGTTTCAGGGCTTTTGACGGGACAGGATCTAAAGAAGCAGTTGGCCGGGCAGAAGCTGGGAAGCAGATTATTGCTGCCTCAGAATGTGCTTCGAAGCGGGGAAAGGTACTTTTTGGATGATATTACCATTGAAGATTTGGAAAAGGCTTTACAAGTGCCGATTAATATTGTAAAATCAAGCGGGTATGATTTTGTTCATTCGATTCTGGGAGATTGTAAAAATTGAAAATTACGTCTGTCGGAACTGATATAGAAGGAGGTAGTTATGGCAAAAAGAAAATCCAAGCCTATCGTGGCAGTGGTAGGAAGACCTAATGTAGGAAAATCCACACTGTTCAATGTATTGGCAGGTGAAAATATTTCTATCGTTAAAGACACACCGGGCATTACAAGAGACAGAATCTATGCAGATGTGAACTGGCTGGACATGTCTTTTACGTTGATTGATACGGGCGGTATTGAGCCTGACAGTAATGATATTATTTTATCCCAGATGCGTAGGCAGGCAGAGATCGCTATGGAAACGGCAGATGTGATCATTTTTCTGGTGGATGTGCGTCAGGGACTGGTGGATGCGGATTCTAAGGTAGCTGATATGCTGCGCCGTTCCAGGAAGCCGGTGGTGCTGGTGGTGAACAAGGTGGATAGCTTTGAGAAGTATATGGCGGATGTGTATGAGTTTTATAATCTGGGCATCGGTGACCCCTATCCGATCTCAGCAGTGAACCGCCTGGGTATCGGTGATATGCTGGAGGTAGTAACCTCTTATTTTGATAAGAGTGAGATAGAAGAGGAGGATGATGACCGTACCAGAGTGGCCATCGTAGGAAAACCCAACGCGGGAAAATCTTCTATTATTAATAAGCTTTTAGGGGAAGATCGGTTGATCGTATCTGATATCGCCGGAACCACCAGAGACGCGGTGGATACAGAGATCACTTATCATGGAAAGGAATATGTGTTTATCGATACTGCAGGGCTTCGCCGTAAGAATAAGATCAAAGAAGATCTGGAACGATATATGATCGTCAGGACGGTCAGTGCGGTGGAGCGGGCAGATGTGGTAGTAATGGTCATCGACGCCTCAGAAGGTGTGACAGAGCAGGATGCCAAGATCGCCGGTATCGCCCACGAGAGAGGAAAAGCGGTTGTGATCGCCGTTAATAAGTGGGATGCCGTAGAGAAGGATGATAAGACCATTTACCGATTTACGGAAAAAGTCAGAGATACATTGGCGTATATGCCTTATGCAGAGATGTTATTTATCTCAGCCAAAACCGGCCAGCGTCTGCCAAAGCTCTTTGAGACCATCGACATGGTAAGTGAAAACCATGCCATGAGGGTTTCTACGGGAGTGCTGAATGAAATTATGTCTGAAGCAGTGGCCATGCAGCAGCCTCCTTCCGATAAAGGTAAGAGACTGCGTCTGTATTATATTACCCAGGTGTCTGTGAAGCCGCCTACTTTTGTGATCTTTGTAAATGACAAGGAATTAATGCATTTTTCTTATACCAGATATATTGAGAATCAGATCCGGGAGACCTTTGGATTTAAGGGGACACCTCTGAGATTCATTATCAGAGAAAGAAAGGAAAAGGAACAATAATGGAACGTGTCATTTGTGTAGCCATAGGCTATGTGTTCGGCCTGTTTCAGACCGGGTATTTTTATGGAAAGTCAAAAGGTATCGATATCCGTCAGCATGGAAGTGGGAATGCAGGAACCACCAATACACTGCGTGTGTTGGGAACAAAGGCAGGGTTGATTGTATTCTTAGGAGATTGCGTGAAATGTATTCTGGCTGTTTCGGTGGCAAGATTACTGTTTGGTAGTGCACACCCTGAGATGATGTTTCTGCTGTGTGTCTATGCGGCTGCCGGAGCTATTTTGGGACATAATTTTCCCTTTTATATGAACTTTAAGGGTGGAAAGGGGATTGCGGCTACAGCGGGATTGATCATATCCCTGCACCCGGTATTTATTCCTATGATGCTCATCTTGTTTTTTGGTGCATTTCTGCTCACACACTATGTTTCACTGGGTTCATTGCTTGTTTATGTGGGGCTTATGGTGGAGATGGTCATATGCGGACAGTTAGGATTGTTTGGAATGAGCCAGACATACTTAAATGAGATGTATGTGGTCACTGCATTGCTTGCTGTCATGGCTTTCTGGAAGCATAGAACCAATATCGAGCGTCTGTTACGGGGAGAAGAGCGTAAGACCTATTTGTTTAAGAAAAATAAGGTGGATTGATTAAGGAGGCATTATGGCAAAAATCGGTATGATCGGGGCAGGAAGTTGGGGAAGTGCTTTGGCAGTCCTGCTACATAACAATGGACACGAGATCTGTATCTGGTCTGCTTTGGAGACAGAGATAGCATATCTTAAGGAAAATCATGAGCATAAGGCCCTGGCAGGCGTGAAGCTTGCTGATGACATGGTATTTACCACCAATCTGCAGGAAGCAGTGGAAGGTAAGGATCTGCTGGTATTGGCAGTGGCAAGTCCTTATACCAGAAGTACAGCCCATAAGATGAAGGATATCGTCACAGAAGGACAACGTATTGTCAATGTAGCAAAAGGAATCGAAGAGACCACACTGATGACATTATCTGAGATCATCGAGGAAGAGATTCCTCAGGCAGAGGTGGCAGTGATGAGTGGTCCTTCCCACGCAGAAGAAGTGGGCAGGGGATTGCCCACCACTATTGTGATCGGTGCGAAGAAGAAAGCAACGGCAGAGTGGATTCAGAATATTTTCATGAGTGAAGTCTTCCGTGTCTATATCAGTCCGGATATTCTGGGCATTGAGCTGGGTGGCTCCTTGAAAAATGTGGTGGCATTGGCTGCCGGAATCGCTGACGGACTGGGGTATGGAGATAATACTAAGGCTGCACTGATTACCAGAGGAATTACAGAAATTGCCCGTCTGGGAACTGCTATGGGAGGAAAGTTTGAGACTTTTTGTGGCCTGACGGGAATCGGTGATCTGATCGTAACCTGTGCCAGCGTACATTCCCGCAATCGTCGTGCAGGCGTTCTTATCGGACAGGGATATACCATGGATGAAGCCATGAAGGAAGTAAAAATGGTAGTGGAAGGTGTGTATTCTGCCAAAGCAGCCATGGCACTGGCCCGAAAATATCAAGTACAGCTGCCTATCATCGAGCAGGTGAACCAAGTGTTGTTTGAAGGGAAGGCAGCAGCTCAGGCAGTGAAGGATCTGATGCTTCGTGATAAGAAGATGGAGATCATTGGCTGGGATGATTAGTCCGGCCGGACATGATTTGGGGCAGGTAAGCAGAGCGTCAAAGTGAAGAGACGACGGAAGAAAAGTGGACATAATGTAAGGAGAATTGATATGAGTAGTTCAAATGGAGCAGACTTCCAAGGAGCAGGCTTCCAAGGAAGCCGGGATTATGTGGCAAGTGAAGAATTGATGGCCAGTGTAAATGTGGCCATTGCGTTAAAGAAGCCTTTGCTGATCAAGGGAGAGCCGGGAACCGGTAAGACCAAGTTGGCAGAAGCTGTGGCTGCTTCCCTGGGAAAGAAACTGATCATCTGGAATATTAAATCAACCACCAAAGCTCAGGAGGGATTGTACGTTTATGATACCATCCAGCGTCTTTATGATGGCCAGTTTGGAGAAGAGGGAGTAGATGATATTTCCAGATATATCAAGCTGGGTAAATTGGGTGAAGCCTTTGACAGTGAGGAGCAGGTAGTACTTTTGATCGATGAGATAGACAAGGCAGACCTGGAATTCCCCAATGACCTTTTGTGGGAGCTGGACCAGATGGAGTTTTACATTCATGAGACTAAGAGTATGGTCAAAGCAAAGCACAGACCCATTGTTATCATTACTTCCAATGCGGAGAAAGAACTTCCGGATGCATTCTTACGCCGCTGCATCTTCCATTATATTGATTTCCCTGATCAGCAGCTGATGGAAGAAATCGTAAAGGTGCATCATCCCAATGTGGAAGAGAACCTTTTAAAGAATGCCATGGAAGTGTTCTATAATATCCGTGCCATTCGTGATATCCGTAAGAAACCCAGTACCTCTGAGCTCATCGACTGGGTCAATGCCCTTCAGATTGGTGGCATTCCGGCAGATCGGATTAAGAAAGCCCTGCCTTTTGTAGGGGTTGTTGTGAAGAAGGACGAGGATTTGGAGCTTGTAAAACATTCCGGAAGCCTATTTTAATGAGTACAGAATGAGAGTGGCGGTGAGTGTATGTTTATAAAATTTTTTCACACGCTGAGAGCCAAGGGACTGCATGTAACGTTAGGAGAGTGGTTGACACTCCAGGAGGCACTGGAAAGCGGATTGTGCGGCAGTTCCCTGACGCAATTTTACTACGTAGCCAGGATGATCTTGGTGAAAAGTGAAACCGATTATGATAAATATGATATGGCTTTTGAGGAATGCTTCAAGGCCGCTCAAAAAGAGACAGAAGTGGGCGCAGAGATGCTTCGCTGGCTGGATAAATCCGACATGATGGAGCTTGCCCACGAAGAAGCAAGGGATCATCTGAACAAGATGGAAGAGGAAGTTCAGATCGACAAAGAAGATGTGGAAGAGAAGTTCAGGCAGCGTCTGAAGGATCAGGATAGTGAGCACAATGGCGGCAGCTTCTGGATCGGCACCATGGGTAAGACTTCATTTGGTAATATGGGAGGCAATGTGGGAGGCGTCCGCGTAGGCGGCAAGACCGGCTATCAGTCTGCATTTGCTGTAGTAGGTGCCAGAAAGTACAGAGATTTCAGAGACGATAAAGTGTTAGATAACAGACAATTCCAGCTTGCCTTTAGAAAACTTCGGCAATTTTCCAGCAGGCTGGACATTCCGGAGACGGAGCTGGATATCGAAGGAACGGTGGACAAGACCTGCAATAACGGCGGCTGTCTGCAGATCGTCATGAAAAAGCCCAGAAAAAATGCAGTGAAGCTTCTGCTCCTCATGGATTCCGGCGGCACCATGATTCCTTTTAGCAGCTTGTTGAATGACCTGTTCCAGGCTGTGCATAAGTCCAATCATTATAAAGATGTGAAGACCTACTATTTCCACAATTGTATTTACAGCAAGCTTTACAAGACACCGGAGTGTGAGAATGGCGACTGGGTGGATACGGAGTGGATGTTCCGCAATGTGGGTAGTGATTACAAGGTCATAATCGTGGGTGATGCAGCCATGGCACCGGAAGAGCTTTACTCCTCCACCGGCAATTACCGTGGTCCTAATGGTGGATTATCGGGCTATGAGTGGCTGCAGCTGATCAAACGTAAGTACAAAAAGATCGTCTGGCTTAATCCCAAGATGGCTCCCGGCCGCGCTCCATGGCGCGAGGCTGAGACCGCTATTAAGGAACTGTTCCCTATGTATAAGCTGACAGTGGATGGACTGAATCAGGCCATGATCAAGTTGATGGTGAATAAATAGCTCCCCTAGGGTTTAGTAGCGGGCACCGCCGTCATGGGGTAAGTTATTTGTAGTACTTCTAAGCAAACAGATATGTTTTGAATGATAAATAATGTCTCTCTATAAGTATCAACTAATATGTTTGCAATATAAGATTGCAGAGAAACAGCCGTCAGGTTGTCTTGGGGGGGGCAGGGGTGGCAGGGGGATTGTTTCGCAGTTGTAAGGCTATTAGAGTTACTTAGGGTTGTGGCTTACTTGGAATGGAAGTGTTAGAGCACAAAATGGCAACATGTTTGAGCGCGGAGCGCGAGTTTTGCCATTTTGTGCTCTGCCCTTAACTTCCATTTCAAGTAAACCGCAACCCTTAGTAACCTCTTATAGCCTTACAACTGCGAAACAATTACC
>JAZQGM010000128.1:0-2498 GCA_045540075.1 Acetatifactor sp.
CGATATGATGATGCGGATAGGCTTCCAGATTCTCAGGAAGTGTTTTTAAAGTAAACTTTCTTTCTATTTCCATGATATTCTCCTAACTGTTTTGGGGCATGATATTCATTATCTTAAGTATATCGCTTTTTATGCCGGAAAGCAAATGATTTCTTGGATTGGTTTGACAGATGGGGTGAAAGTTATTATAATGAAACATATAGACAGAACGATTATTGTATAGATTTGGAGGATACAAAATGAATAAAATTGCAATTTTTCTGGCAGCAGGCTTTGAGGAGATCGAAGCACTCACTGTAGTGGATATCTGTAGAAGAGCAGGTATCAGTGTGACCATGGCTTCTGTCGCGGCAGATGTGGTGGTAGAAGGCTCTCACGGTATTAAAGTGACTGCCGATTGTGTGCTGGAGGAAGTGGATTTTGGCAGCATGGACATGCTGGTGCTTCCCGGAGGTATGCCCGGTACCAAGAATCTGGAAGCTTGTGACAAGTTGATGGAGCAGGTGGATGCTTTTGATCAGGCGGGCAAATATGTGGCGGCCATCTGTGCAGCACCGTCTGTACTGGGACACAGAGGAATCCTGGAGGGCAGAAAGGCTTGTTGTTATCCGGGATTTGAAGATCAGCTTAAAGGCGCAGAGGTGGTATATGATGCGGTGGCAGTGTCAGATCATGTGATCACTTCCAGGGGTATGGGATGTGCCATTCCTTTTGGACTTGCCATAACAGCTGTTTTCTGTGGAGACGAAAAGGCAAAAGAGCTGTCTAAGGGGATTATTTATGAATGATGCAAATGTTACGGCGCAAATGCTGGAATTCATACACAAGAGCCCCACATGCTTTCATGCAGTGTCGCAGCTTAAGGAGATGCTTGTGGCAGCAGGTTACAGGGAGTGGGAGGAAGCAGAGGACTGGAAGGCAGAGGCGGGTGGTAAATATTATGTGACACGCAATGATTCCTCTCTGATCGCTTTGCATATTCCGGTTTCTGATACGGTAAAGGGTTTTCATATCACCGCTTCTCACAGCGATTCGCCTGCATTTAAAGTGAAAGAAGCGCCGGAACTTGCAGTGGAAGGGCAGTATGTAAAGCTGAATACAGAGAAGTACGGCGGAATGATTTTATCTACGTGGCTGGACCGCGGGCTGTCTGTGGCAGGAAGAATCGTGGTGAAGGAAGCTGAAGGTTTGACTTCCAGGCTGGTAAATATCGACAAGGATCTTCTTGTGATCCCCAATGTGGCGATTCACATGAACCGGGAGATCAATAAGGGTGTAGAGTACAATCCTCAGGTTGATATGCTTCCACTTATGGCAGGTGGGCTTAAGGATGGCGGAAAAGGTGCATTGCTTGCATTGGTGGCAGAAGCTGCTGGGGTGAAAGAGGAGGACATTCTGGGACACGATCTGTTCTTATATGTGAGAGATCCGGGTAAGACCATTGGATTACAGGATGAGTTTGTGCTGTCTCCCAGACTGGATGACTTACAGTGTGCTTATGCTTCGATGAAAGCATTTATGGAGAGCAAGCCACAGGAATATGTGAATGTATGTGCTGTGTTTGACAATGAGGAAGTGGGAAGCGGCACGAAACAGGGAGCAGATTCTACTTTTCTGGAGGATGTGCTGATAAGAGCCGGTGAGGCAATGGGAATCACAATGACAGGATATCGGCAGATGGTGGCAGGGAGCTTCTTGATATCGGCGGACAATGCCCATGGGGTTCACCCGAATCATCCGGAGAAGGCAGATCCTACAAATCGGCCGTATTTGAATGGTGGCATCGTGATCAAGTATCATGGCAGTCAGAAGTATACTACGGATGCGTATTCGGCTGCGAAAATGAAAGAACTTTGCAAGAGAGCCGGGGTACCATTCCAGACCTTTGCAAACAGAGCGGATGCAGTAGGTGGTTCTACCCTCGGAAATATCTCTACTTCACATGTATCAGTGTCCAGTGTGGATATCGGCTTGCCCCAACTTGCCATGCATTCTGCGGTGGAGACCGCAGGAGCAAAGGATACGGAGTATTGTGTCAGGATGCTCAAGGAGTTTTATACAGAATAGAATAGAAGACGATACCAGCGAGGGAATCGTCCCGGTTTTAAGTCTGCCCGATTAAATGGGCAGACTTTTTGATGCGCATAGGGCACCGAAACCTACTCTGTTGTTTGGATAATTTGTTTCACCCCGAATGGGCTGGGCACCGCTTCGCAGGTATGCCTTTACCTTTTCACCGTATAAAAATGGGTCATTGCTTCTCACAATACCCCATTCCATGAGAAGGGCTGCGCAACCGCTGACAATGGGGGTGGCAAAGGAGGTGCCGGTCACTAAAGTGTAGTCCCCGTACAGATCCGGGGCCAGGATATTGACTCCGGGGGCGGCCAGATCCGGCTTGATCAAGCCACCTGTGACCACTCCAATGGTGAAGTCGGAGGCCCAAGCGGTCTTAGGAAGACAAGTCCAAACAGCAACTCCTTGGGTCGCAGGAAGGG
>JAZQGM010000129.1:0-53765 GCA_045540075.1 Acetatifactor sp.
ATACGATTTATTCGCATCTCTCTGAATTCTTCCAGAGTTGCTCAATTGAGCTACTTTAGGAATTTTCAGGGTTGCATTACTGTTTATTTGTCAAGGTACTGTTAATTGTCGCTCACAACAGCAACTCTGTTATAATATCACAGGTGTTTTAGTTTGTCAACAACTTTTTTTATTTTTTTCGACATCTCTTATCTAATGCCGGCTGCTATGTTATTTTCCCTCAGCAGCGAATACGAGTATATCACTTCATCTTTAAAATGTCAACATCTTTTTTCAAATTTTATTGACATTTTTTTAGAAATTTGTTATATATTTAATTAGGCAGACTTATTAATTATTAATTCACTGACAACACACTAGGAAAGGAGAAGATTTTTTGATCCCCACTCAGCAAAATATTAAAGCAATGCATTTAAAAGAAATATATTTACATGCTCTGCATCACAACGGTATTTCGCGAGCACAGTTAAAACGTCATATGCACTTGAGCTTTCCTTCCATTTCTGCTTTGGTGGAGGAACTGCTTGCCCAAGGCATACTATATGAGACAGGTATTCGGGAAAGTTCACAAAGAGGGCGCCCCCAAACCATATTACGCGTCCAACCAGATGCTCTTACGATCCCTGTTGCAACTATGACAGCAGATGGGTACCTCTGTAAACTGTATGACTGCTGTGCCAACAAAAAAGGAGAAGAATTTTTCCCCTTTCCTACTGAGGATTGCAAATGTACAGATGCAGGAGGACAATGGTACCCTGATACTGTCACCTTACTGGAACCCTTAAAGAATTGGAAGGCATCTTTATCTCAGCATAAATTGTCCGATTTTGTACTTTGCATTTCGGGTAATTTTGACGAACAAGGTGTCATGACCTCTTCTGCCATCAAAATCACCACACCTGAGAACTTTCTTTATGATCTAAAAAAAGATCTCGGCAAGGAAACGGTCATTCTCAACAATGCAGACTGTTATGCCTACGCCGAAAAATGCTATCAAACGCTTCCGGATGACTTTATTTTCATTCAAGTCAGCGAAGGTGTAGGTGCGGGAATTATCCGAGATGGGAAGATTTTTCAAAAAGATGTGATACGTGCAGGTGAAATCGGACACATGAGCATAGATTATCACGGCAAAAGCTGTGTCTGCGGTGGGAAAGGCTGTCTAGAACGTTATATTTCCACCCTTGAGATTACGAAAGAAGTTCGAGCCTTGTTACAGGCAGAAGAAATCAAAGATTTTTCTCAGGTATGTAAAGCTTATCATCAAGGTGATCCCCAAGTGGTACAGCTGATCAGCCACAAAGCAGAACTTTTGGCCGTGGGAATCAGCAATATGCTAGCCATGCAGCCGGTGCAACATATCATCTTAGGCGGCGATATCACCATGTTGGGTGATTCTTTCCTGGAAGAAGTCCAACTGGTCATGAAGAAGCGGGGGCTTAGAAGATATTTGGACCGCGTGACTGTAACCTATAGTCGTAATACCGACAATGAACTGCCGGGTGCACTTTGGAATTACCTGGAGCACCATTTAAAAATAAATTTAATAGAAAGAAAGAGGTAAAAAACAATGGAACTGAAACAATTATGTACCCTGATCGATGAACGACAGGAAGAACTCTACCAACTACTCTGTGAGCTGATTCGCATCAACTCTGAGAACAGTGGTCCTTACGGCAACGAAAAAGAATGTGCAGAATATATAGCAAAGCTCTGTGAAGAGATGGGACTGGAAACCGACATTTATTCTCCCTTGGATCTTGACGGCTTCAAAGACCATCCGGATTATATGGACGGTAGACATTTAGAAAACCGTCCCAACATAACTGCCCGCTGGAGAGGTACCACAGACAAGGATGCCCTGATGCTCATGGGACATTCTGACACGGTAGTCATCGGAGACCGCTCTCTGTGGTCTTTTGACCCTCTGGCAGGCGAGATCCGCGATGGCAAAATCTGGGGCAGAGGTGCCTGCGATGATAAATATGCTCTGGCCACTGCTCTTTTCCTGATCCGCATCTTAAAAGAGCAGGGATTTGAACCTAAAGCTAATCTCCTTTTTACTGCTTACTGTGATGAGGAAAGAGGCGGTTCACATGGTGCTCTGGCTACGGTTCTGCGTTATCCCTGTGACCGCATTGTAAACATGGATTGCAAGAATTTTGAAATCTGGCACAGTGCATCCGGCGGCATGGAAGCCAAATATTTTTATCACACAAAGCACCCGGTAGACAGTGCTGCCCTGACTGCCAAAGCAATCCCCATCATCATGGAAGTGATGGAAGAATTTGCCCTTCGCCGCCGCACTGAGCTTGAGAATAATCGTTTTTACAAGGGTACCATCATACCGGGAACTTCCCTGCGCTACATGGGTATCAAAGCCGGTGATAGTGGCTCTGACTTGGGAAAAGGAGAGATTTATTTTGTTACTTATACCGATAAAACAAAAGAAGAACTTTACGCAGAATATCGCGAATTGGAAAAAGTGTTGGATGAACGCCTGGCGCCCCTTGGCATCGTAGGCGATGGATTCTTCCCTGCTACCCGTTTCTTCCACTACGCTTACAGCGAGCCTGACTGTGCCTCCATTCGCGACATGCAGGAAGCTGCCCGTATTGTTTCCGGCAGAGAACTTACCCCCTGCGGTTCCTGCCTGTCAGATCTTTCCGTGATCCTGAAATATGGCAGCAAAGAAGCCTATGGCTTTGGCATCGGCCGAGATTTCAACAAGTACGGCGGTGCACATCAGCCGGATGAATTTATCCAATGTGAAAAGCTTTTGGAATACACCAAGATCATGGCAGCTTACGTGGTTAAAACGCTTGGTTAATATACAATATAATATGTAACATTCTAAAAGAGGGTGGTGATCATTATCAGAGAAACAATGATCGCCGCCCTTTTTAATATGATGGTTCTTATAATCCATACACCTTATATTTCTCTGCATCCTGCCTGTGACATTCCACCTTCATATACACACCTTCTTCCCGATAATCCTGGGACAGAACGGTGGCATTACTACACAGATATGATACCACATTCCCCTTATCATAAGGTATCAAAAATTCACATTCCACATGATCCGCATACACTTTTTCCAGAATCATTTGAGCCAGCTCTTCCATGCCGATTCCGTCTACCGCACAAGTATAAATCTGCTGTTCTCTGCATCTTGGAAGATTGTCCATTCCCTTTAGATCGGCTTTATTGTACACATGGATCATGGGAATATCGAAAGCCTCCAGCTCTTTCAATGTCTGGGCAGTGACCTCCATCTGCTGCTTATAATGGTCATCTGAAAAATCAATGACCTGCACCAACAGATCTGCATATTTTACTTCCTCCAGCGTAGACTGAAAAGCCTTGACCAGACCATGGGGCAGCTTGTGAATAAACCCTACGGTATCCGCCAGCAAAAAAGGCTTATTTTCACCGGTATCGATCATACGGATGGATGTCTCTAAGGTAGCAAACAGCATATCCTTCTGAAGCACCTTCTTCTCCGGATTGTCACCATATAATTCCACCATTTGATTCATCACCGTAGACTTTCCGGCATTGGTATAGCCCACCAGCGCCACCTGCGGAATCCTGGATGCGGTTCTTCGTTTTCTCTGGGTACTGCGCTCCCTGGCCACCTCTTCCAGTTCTTTCCGAAGCTCTGAGATACGGTGTTCGGTCTTACGTCTGTCCAGTTCCAGCATCTTCTCACCGGCACCCTTATTACTCATGCTGCCACTGGCGCCGCCCTGTCTGCCAAGGGATTCCCGCATCCCCACCAAACGGGGCAAAAGGTACTGTAATCTGGCTGTCTCCACCTGCAGCTTTGCCTCTCTGGTCTGTGCCCTTGTGGCAAAAATATCCAGAATCAGATTGGTCCTGTCAAGAATGGGCAGCTCCAGCTCATCTCCCAGATTGCGCATCTGGGAAGGAGAAAGGGCATTGTCAAAGCACACAATCTCTGCCTCAATGTCTTGCGCAAACTCTTTTACTTCCTTTACTTTACCTGTGCCGATATATAATGCCTTATTCACCGTTTCCATGCGCTGGGTAATGATACCCACCACCTGCATCTGGCAGGCCTCTGCAAGACTTTTCAGTTCTTCCATGGAACGTTCAAAATCCTCTTCTTCTCCGGTATCTACACCTACTAATAGTACCTTCTGTCTGTAAATCTCCTCTTCCCTCATAACCTACTCAGCCTCCTTCACAGCTTCCAGTTCAAACCAAAACATCACGCCATTGGTATAATTCTCCACACCAAACTCACGGTTCATGGATTCCATGATCGCTTTCACTATGGACAAGCCTACACCGCTGCCACCATACTCTCTGGTCCTTGCCTTGTCCACTTTATAAAACTTCTCCCACAAATGAGGAAGTGCCTCCCCCGGAATGGGATCACCGGTATTAAACACTGTCACCCGTACCAGACCATCCTGCTGCAAAATCCGTACATCAATGACCTTCCTGCCGCTTTCCGATCTCCCTGCCCGGCAATGATTCACCGCATTGGTAAAATAATTCATAAATACTTCCTCTGTCTTAAATTCATCACCCCACACATAGATCGGTTCATACTCCTGCATTCTGACTTCGATCTCATTCTGTCTGGTCATGATCCGGGCAGATTGTATATAATTGCGGATCAATGTCACAATATCGAACCGCTCCATAGCGACCTCATCATTCCCAAATTCCAGTTGGTTCAGCGTCATCAGTTCTTTCACCATGCGGTTCATCTTATCAGCCTCATCCACAATGACCTCACAGTAAAACTGCATGCTCTCGGGATCGTCCATGATCCCCTCCTGCAGCCCTTCCGCATATCCCTGGATCAGTGCAATGGGCGTCTTTAACTCATGAGAGACATTGGCAAGAAATTCCTTGCGCATCTCATCAATTTTTTCTTTTTTCTCAATGTCTCTTTGCAATTCATTGTTAGCAGTCTTAAGATCTGAAATGGTCTGCTCCAAAGACTCTGAAAGCTTATTGATATTCTCCCCCAAAAGAGCAATTTCATTGCGTGCATTCCCCTGATACTTGGCCTCAAAATCCAGTCTGGCAATAGCCTCTGAGATACCGGCTAATTCCAGGATGGGTTCGGTGATCTTACGCGTCACAAACCATATGATGATACCGCCCAAAAGTGCCATAACACTGCCCACATACCCAAGAAACCGATTGGAAATCAGGGCACTGTCTCTGATACTTTCTAAAGGTGTACAGATCAGATAAGAATTACCATTCTCAAGAGTGCCAAACCTCCCCAGATATTCCGTGGAAGATTTATCAAAAGAAAACCGTTCCAACGTGTCCGGCTCCACACCTCTATACCCGCCTATCCTGTACTTTACCAGCGAAAGCACAAACTCATCACCACCGTTGGGTGATGCATAGACGATCCTGCTGTTCAAATCTATGACAACCGCCAGAATATTATCCTGAAAACAAGTAATCGTCAGATCCTGCAGAGATTCCAGATTCAATGCCCCTCTGCCTCCTGTGGCCCGATTGATCTTCTCATAAGCCGAATTAATCTTAACTTCTTTACTATATTTATAATATTCTTCTAAAAACATACTATTGATAAACCAACAGAGCATCAAAACCCCTGCCAGCAGACCAATGAATATCAATGAAAATTGCTTACGAATGGAGTGCTTCATGATCATTCTCTCCTATTTTTATGCCGTTAGCCTTATTTTAACACAAATGCTTAGCTTTTCCAATCAGTAACACAGAAAGTTCACACAAAAACAACCGCACTCTGAACTGTTGACAGTTCCTCACCCGGATAATATAATTGTTACAGGAGAAAAAAGGAGAATGGTCCTATGACAAACATCATTGAAATCACTGATTTTAACGCACCTGAATTAGATATATATGCCCGTCTGTCTGAAGTACAGCTGCTTCATTATTATGAGCCGCAGTTAGGCGTTTTTCTGGCTGAGAGCCCTAAAGTAATCGAGCGGGCACTGGACGCCGGGTTTGAACCGCTGTCTCTTTTACTGGAACGCAAGCATATTACAGGCGAAGCGCGCTATATTATTGAACGTTGTGAACATATTCCTGTCTATACTGCTGATTTTCAGATATTGGCACAGTTTACCGGTTTTCAACTTACCCGGGGTGTCCTTTGCGCCATGCGCCGTAAGGAACTGCCCAGCGTGGAAGCAGTCTGCCAAAATGCCCGCCGCATCGCAGTTTTGGAAGATGTTATGAATCCCACCAATGTGGGTGCTATTTTTCGCTCTGCCGCGGCACTAGGCATGGATGCGGTACTTCTTACTCCGGCCTGTAGTAATCCCTTGTACCGCAGAGCCATTCGTGTCAGCATGGGGACTGTGTTCCAGATTCCCTGGACCTTCCTAAACAAGCCATCCGATACATCCGCACACACACAGTCTGGCATCAGTCAGCTTCGTGCTCTTGGCTTCAAAACTGCCGCCATGGCCTTAAGTAACGATTCTATCAGCATTGATGACCCAAGACTGGCATCAGAAGAAAAACTGGCCATTGTGCTAGGCACAGAAGGAGATGGTCTGGCTCCCACCACCATTGCAGAATGTGATTATACAGCAAAAATCCCTATGTCCCACGGTGTGGATTCCCTAAACGTGGCAGCTGCAAGCGCGGTGGCATTCTGGCAGCTTGGCAGGCAGTTCAAATAGCCAAATGTCGCTTTACTTATCAAACATACCCCAAAAATAACACCTGTCTATCGCAACCAAACGACAAACAGGTGTTTTTAGCACATCACTCTTCTTCCAGCTTATACCCCATCCCCCAAATGGTCTTAATCAAGTCCCCCTTGCTCCCAAGTTTACTCCTCAACTTCTTAACATGGGTATCAATGGTCCTCGCATCCCCGAAATAATCATAATTCCACACGTTATTCAAAATCTTCTCCCTGGAAAGTGCAATCCCCTTATTCTCAATAAAATAGGTCAGCAGTTCAAATTCCTTATAGCTAAGGTCCACCTGCTGTCCATCGATCAACACCTGATGGGCTGTCTTATCTACGGTGATTCCACCGAAGCTTAACTTGTCATTCTGTTCCAGTTTCCCACTTCTGCGAAGGATTGCCGCAATTCTGGCCACAAGAATCCTCGGACTGAACGGTTTCGTAATATATTCATCCACACCCAGCTCAAATCCCTGTAGTTCGTCCCGCTCATCACCTCTGGCGGTGAGCATGATAATGGGCACCTTGGAATGGGCACGGATCTCCCGGCATACCTGCCAGCCGTCCATCTTGGGCATCATCACATCCAGAACGATCAGGGCGATATCCTTCTCGCTAAAAAAGATATCTACCGCCATTTCACCGTCCTGAGCCTCCAGAACATCAAAACCATTTTTGTTCAGAAAATCTCTGACCAGCTTACGCATCCTGCTTTCATCATCTACCACCAGAATTTTCAGTCTATCCATCTCTTATTCTCCTTGCCCGATGACATTCGACTTTGCCTGCACAGCTTATAAACCATGCAATTATGTTACTCATTAAGATGATTATAACACCCAAATATGTCCATTCTGTGAAGTCAGAAAGCTTGTGATCATCTATGTTCTCCCAGAAAAATCAATCCCAGAGCACCCGGTCCGGAGTGGGCACCGATACTGGGACCTACAGGTCCTATCAGGAAATCCTGAAATCCAAAACGTTCCTTTAACATTTGCTTCAAATACAGTGCATCTTCTTCACAGTCACCGTGTACGATGCCGATAGCAATCTGCTGATCCCAAAAACTTCCCAGACGCTCTTCCAGATTGTCTGCCAGCGTGCTCAGCGCTTTCTTCCTGCCCCGCACTTTAGACAAAGCCACCAGTTTACCCGCTTCGTCTACATACAAGATGGGCTTAATATTCACTACTGTGCCCAGTATAGCTGATGTCTTAGACAATCTGCCGCCCCGATACAGGTGATTCAAGTCATCCACTGTAAACTGTACGCAGAGATGGGGAATCATCTGTTCCAGGCTCTCTACCGTCTCTTCCAGACTCTTACCTTCCTTTTTCAGTGCCACTGCTTTCATGATCATCAAAGCTTCTCCCAGAGATACAGAAAGGGTATCGATCACCACGATCTTCATCTGAGGATGCTCCTCCATGATCTGTCCGGCTACAACCTGCACATTGGAGCAGCCACCGCTGAGTGCAGAAGAAAAGCTGATATGCAGCACATCCTTGCCCTCTTTCTCATATGCCAGAAAAGTCTCCTCGATCACTGCCGGATTACTGGCCATAGTACCTACCTTCTTTTGCTCGCGCATGGCATCATAAAATTCCCTAATGGTCAGTTCCCTGCCTCCGCCATACACCTCTTCTTCCACCGTATAATAATGGGGAATTACGCCAATATGATTTTCTTCAATATATGCCAATGGTAAATCTGAGTTACTGTCTGTTGTAATTACAAATTCTCTCATAGTCATCATCCCATCCTTACAAAATGATACATTTATTATACAAAAAATCACATGACTTTTCAATTATAAAAATTTGAAATTTCCTGTTGACATTTCGTCTTATTTGTTCTATAATGAGTAACACGAAGGGAATCGAAAGAGTAGACCGGTTCTTATTCGGGGTAGTAAAGGTTTCGACAGGGGTCTTGCAGCTGGAGAAGCTATCCGTTGTGACACGTTAATCACAAAATTAAAAATAAACGCTGAAGATAATTTAGCATACGCAGCCTAATGGCTGCTGTCCGCTCTAGGGCACTCACACCTTAGAATCCGGGCATCGACTATGTGAGAAACGACATGCGTTAAGCTTTGCGCGCATGGGCGTATCATGAAGCTACTGAATGCATCAGGGTGTTCGTTTCCTGGTGCAGGAAGGAACAGACCGGAGCAAGTCCGGTCAAGATAACGGACTATGATAGTAGAAGTACAGGGAATGGGCTTTTGGACACGGGTTCGACTCCCGTCTACTCCATTAGCGTAAAAGGTTTGAAAACACTGGGTTTTCAAGCCTTTTATTTTTTTTGACCCCAATTTGACCCCAAAATCCCAAAAATGTGCTAAATATACTCAAAATACTTCAACAACTTCTTGTAGGTATCTTGTGATGCTCTACACGTTTCAAGTAAATAACTCTTTTCTGTTACATACTCTTTTAATCCACGTTTATAATATTCTTGTGACCTATCCTCAATAATAAATGGTGGAATATTATATTTTAAACATTCCTTGAACATAATCAATCTTCCAACACGACCATTACCATCCTGAAACGGATGTATTTTCTCAAACTTATAGTGAAAATCAATAATGTCCTCAAATGTTATATTACTATTTTCTCTATAACTCTTTAACAACTGCTTGATTTCCGTTGCGACCTTAGAGGGATGTGTTGTTTCAACCATGTTTCCAATCATATTAGGACGTTTTTTATAATCTCCAACTGCAAACCATTCTTTTTGGCTATCCGTTGTTCCGCTTTTTAACAAAAAATGAATATGTTTTATAATTTCTTCTGACAGTTCCTTATCTGCTACCGACAGAATATAATCAAAACATCTGAAATGATTTACTGTTTCAATAATATCATCTACTTTTTCATGCCCTTCTGTCACACCAATAGTCTGAGTTTCATAGATACTTCTTGTTTGGTCTTCAGTTAATCTACTACCTTCCATGTGATTAGAATTATATGCCAATCTAACCTGTGTCTGATGGTATAAACCACCCTTCAACTTCATTTCCTGTTCTTCTCTGAGTCTAAAAAGTATAGAGTTTTCATCTATTTCCTTTTCATATGACAAGATAGCACCTGGCTGACAATCAAAAAAATTACATAAGCTTTGAATTGTTGACATTGCTACTTCTTCATTTTTAGCAAGCTTCGCCATAGTTGCAGATGATATTCCAATCTCATTTTTCAGTTTTTCTTTGGTTATTTCTCTTTCTTCCATCATTAAGAATAATTTTTTATATGAAATCATACGAATTACCACCTTTCTGATTACATCAGTATATCATATCCATTCGCCTTTGTAAATATTCAACCTTTAGTTATCTAAATATTTTTTACTGCTTATATAAAAATCACCCTCACACCGAAAAAATGTAAGGGTAATTTATACCTTTGAGTTATTAAAGCTCTTTCATTAATCCAGCACAACCTCCCCAAAATATTCCGGCCTATGGAAATCGGGCTTTTCAAGGGGTAAAGGGTTCCAAATCCCAAAATGTGAATACTCTGTCATCTCTCCACACTTGTAAAAATTGGTCTTGATAATCATCCCTTCTTCAAACTGATACTCCGGAATATATTTCCGAATCAATGTAAAAGGCACCGTATAAGTAATCTCCCAGTGATCCTCAAAAATCTCCGGTTTGATACCCAGTGAAGCAATATCCTCCAGTGTCAACATCTGTTTGTCATAGCGGTCCTTGCGAAAAGCCACGTTCATGATCCCATTGGCATTCACTTCAAAATTAAAATATCTGTCGCACTTTTCAGGCATAAAGTTTACAAACCATTCCACGCAGCTGTCAGTATGTACAGGGTTCAAGTGCTCTGTCTGCTCCCTTCTGGGGTTCCTTTCCGGCACAGTGATATGCATCACAAAACCTTCCTCATTCATACTAAGTTCGTACACCACTTCCGGCTTATAACCATTGGTATCCCAGGGATACGTCAATGTAAAGTTACGCTTCTTCATCTTTTATTCCTTTCGTTTGTTTTATTTTATGTAGCATTCAGGCAAAGCTATATGCACTTGCCTGGACTGTCTAGAGATTCCTGATCTTAAATTCTTTCTCCATCTCCCGTCTCTGGTCCTTCTTGGCAATATCCTCTCTCTTATCATAAAGCTTCTTACCGCGGGCAAGTCCTATCTCTACCTTAGCTTTTCCTTCTTTGAAATAGACCTGCAGCGGCACCAGGGTATATCCTTTCTCCGCCACCTTCCCTGCCAACTTATTGATCTCATACTTGTGCATCAGAAGCTTCTTCACGCGCAGTGGATCTTTATTGAAAATATTACCCTTTTCATAAGGGCTTACGTGCATGCCGTATACAAAGATCTCACCGTTCTCAATACGGATGAAAGATTCCTTGATACTGCACTTTCCCATGCGCATGGACTTTACTTCCGTACCATGCAGGGCAATGCCTGCCTCATAGGTCTCATCAATAAAATAATCATGGTAGGCCTTTTTATTATTGGCCACCAATTTCTGTGGGTCTTTTTTTGCCATCTTGTTACCACCTTTCCGAAGCTACTGTGGCTTCGTCGAATTTAAATTAACAGTTCAGCCAGAGAAGGTACATGGATGAAAATCGTGCTCGCACGAATTTTCATCCGTGCACCTTCTCTGAGGGAGCGCCCTCTTATGAGCAAAAATAGCTGCGAAGCAGCGCAGAGCCCCGCAGGGGCGGTTTTGCGAATGGGCGCGGGCTGAACGTCACTAGCAAGTTTCCTCCTCTGTCACCAGATCAAAGTCCACCGTCCTTGTCATCCTATCAGTCCCAATTACCCTGATTTTCACCGGCATCCCCAACTTATAAGTCTTCCCGGTGGCTTCCCCCACCATTTCATAGGTAGGCTCTTTATAGTAAAAATAATCTCCCGGCAATCTGGACACATGCACCAGCCCTTCCACGGTATTCGCCAGTTCCACATACACGCCCCAGGAAGTGATGCCGGATATGACGCCGTCAAAGATCTGCCCGATCCGGGCCTCCATATACTCAGCCTTCTTCAGCTTCTCGGTCTCCCGCTCCGCTTCATCTGCCCTGCGTTCTGTGTCGGAAGAATGTTTACACACCTGGGGTAAAATACTCCTGTAATGATCCATTCTTTCTTCTTTCATCCTGCCCCGCAACTGTTCCTTGATGATTCTGTGAATCTGAAGATCCGGATACCTGCGGATAGGGGAAGTAAAGTGGCAGTAATACTGACAAGCCAGTCCAAAATGCCCGGTACTTTCCGTACTATACTTGGCCTGTTTCATGCTCCTAAGCGTCAGTCTGCTGATCATGGCCTCCTCCGGTGTGCCGGCGATGCGGTCAAGAAGCTTCTGAATCTCCTTGGGATGAATCTCCTGGTCACTGACCTTACTTTTGGCCCTGCCGATGGACTTCATATAATAACCAAAATTATTGATAAAGGTGGACAGCTTCTGTATCTTCTCTGCATCCGGCACATCATGAACGCGATAGACAAAGGGCATCTCCATCCAGTAAAAATGCTGGGCAATGGTCTCATTGGCCGCCAGCATGAAGTCCTCAATGATCATGGTAGCCACGTTGCGCTCATAAGGCTTGATCTCCTGCGGATGACCATCTTTGTCCAAAATGATCTTCGCTTCCGGGAAATCAAAATCTATGGAGCCACGCTTCCTTCTTTTGCCGCGAAGTGCTGCGGCAAGCTTTTCCATCTGTTGAAACATAGGTACAAAAGAGGCATACTGTTTAAACTCCTCTTCTCTCTGAACAACAGTTTCATCTTCCAGAATCTGCTTCACAGCAGTGTAACTCATACGCTTATTAACTCTGATCACAGACTCGCAGATCTCATAATCTGTGATCTCCCCGTCCATATCCACTGTCATAAGACAGCTCAGCGCCAACCTGTCCACCCCTTCATTCAGGGAACAGATTCCGTTGGAAAGAGCATGGGGCAGCATGGGGATCACCCTGTCCACCAGATAGACACTGGTCCCTCTCTTCAGTGCTTCTCTGTCCAGTGCAGAATTCTCTTGCACATAATTGGTCACATCTGCAATGTGTACCCCCAGATGGTACTTGCCATCCTCATACGCCACACTGACAGCGTCGTCCAGATCTTTGGCATCCTCACCATCTATGGTTACCATGACCACATCTCTAAGATCACGCCTGCCTGCCCTGTCAGCCTCAGACACTTCTTGAGACACACGCTCCACCTGATTCATGACCTTCTCGCCAAATTCCACCGGCAGCTCATAGCCTCTGACAATGGACATGATATCCACTCCCGGGTCATTGATATGCCCCAGAATCTCCACCACTTTCCCCTCCGGGCTCTTGTAATCACTGCCATAATCCGTGATCTCCACTACCACCTTATGACCGGTAACAGCTCCCTTAGACCGCTCCTTTGGCACAAAAATATCCTGGGAAAGCTTGGAAATATCCGGCACCACAAATCCATAATGACTCTTGGACTGTTCATAGGTCCCTACCACCTGGTTCATGCCCCTGGCAAGAATCTTCACCACCTGGGCTTCCTGCCTCTTGCCGCTATTCTTATCCGGTGCCTGACTTAGCAACACCACCTGCACCGTATCTTTATGAAAAGCCCCATGGACCTTATCTTCCGGGATAAACAGATCCTCATCCCTGCCCTCTATCTCCACAAAACCAAAGCCTTTGGCATGGCTGATAAAGGTTCCCGTCAGCACCTTACCATTGGACTTCATATATTTCCCTTTACTGGTGATCATCAGCTTGCATTCTTCCAAAAGCTCCTCCAGAATGCTGCGAAATTCCTGCCGTTCCTCTTTCTTCACTTGCAGGAACATGGCAAGCTCCTTCTCCTTCATGGGCGTATAGAGCTCATCATTCACCAGATCACAGATAACCTTTTTCCTCTTCTCTCTTACATCATCTGACATAACACATTCCTTTTTACTATCTCCGCAGCCTTAAGGCTCCAACCATACAAAGGCTGCACACCGATTTCGTAATAAAAAAGCACTCTAATTACTAGAGTGCTTTCGTCTTAACCTCTTAAAATACGTTTAAATTCAGTATTGCCGCAAGAACCATAAAAGATACTGCTAAAATTCTGGTAATCTTGACCAAAAGGCCTTCCATGGAACGTCCCTTGTTCTTGCCCCAATAGGTCTCAGCTGCACCACTGATGGCACCAAGTCCTGCTGACCTTCCTTCCTGCATCAATACCAGCACAGTAAGTGCGATACATACCAATATAAAAATAACTGTTAAAACGATCTTTAGCGCTCCCATTTCCACACCTCCTAATGTCAAGCAGTTATTATTCTAACATATCATGCAAAATATTTCAACAGGTTTTGTAGAAAAAACTTATTATTTTTATTTTATCTAGTTTGATTTACCTATATTTTATTAAACGGCTCCACATATTTGGCTGCAGCCCCTAATTCCTCTTCAATCCGAAGCAGTCTATTATACTTTGCCACTCTGTCGCTTCTGCAAGGTGCGCCGGTCTTGATCTGTCCTGCATTCAGCGCCACAGCCAGATCCGCAATGGTGGTATCCTCTGTCTCTCCGGAGCGATGAGAGATCACAGCCTTATATCCGTTCTTGTGGGCCATTTCCACTGCATTGACCGCTTCAGACAAAGTACCGATCTGGTTTACCTTTACCAGTATGGCATTGGCGCATTCCAGTTTGATGCCGGCATCCAGACGTTTAGTATTGGTAACGAACAGATCGTCTCCTACCAACTGTATCTTAACACCCAGGCGCTTGGTCATGATCTTCCAGCCTTCCCAGTCATCTTCTGCCAGACCATCTTCAATCGAAATAATAGGGAAGTTCTCCACCAGGCTCTCATAGTAGGAAATCATCTCCTGGGTACTTCTGTAAATCTCACACCCCTTCAAACTGCTCTCTCCCGGGAAATAATACATGCCGGTCTCTTCCTGATACAATTCACTGCTGGCTGCATCCATGGCAATCTTGATATCAGTGCCGGGAGTATAACCTGCCGCTTCTATGGATTCCACGATCACGGTAAGCACACTCTCTGCATCCGGCAGATCCGGGGCAAAACCACCTTCATCACCTACACCGGTAGAAAGACCTCTATCCTTTAAGATCTTTTTCAGGTTATGATAAATCTCTGCACAGATGCGCAGACCATCGCGAAAACTTTCAGCCTGCACCGGCATGATCATAAATTCCTGGAAGTCTACTGTATTAGCAGCGTGTTTTCCACCATTTAAAATATTCATCATGGGTACCGGAAGGAGTCTCGGGCTGACGCCTCCGAGGTAACGGTACAGGGGAAGATGCAAGGCTTTAGCTGCCGCCTTAGCAGTGGCAAGAGATACGGCCAGCATGGCGTTGGCGCCCAGATTACTCTTATTTTCCGTGCCATCTGTCTCCATAAGGATACGGTCTATTTCAATCTGCTCCAGTGCATTGCGGCCACAGAGCACACTGGCAATCTTTTCATTGATATTTTTTACAGCGTTTTGTACCCCCAGACCAAAATACCGCGTCTCTCCGTCCCTAAGCTCCACCGCTTCAAATCTGCCGGTGCTGGCTCCGGAAGGTACTGCGGCCAGACCGGTGTAAATTTGACCATTCATATGGCTTCTTACTGTCACTTCCGCCTCTACGGTTGGATTTCCTCTGGAATCCAGGATCTCTCTTCCATGTACTTTTTCAATTTCCAAATATTGCATTGTGTTACCTGCCTTTCTTAATCACTGCCTGCGGGACTACTCCTGCTCCTTATAAAGTATCCCCGGTACATGCCAAAATATGCATGTTCCGGGGATTATTACCAATGAATACGCCTTACCTAAGGCTGCCTATTTCAAAACCAACAATGATTTACCGGTCATCTCCACAGGCTGCTCCTTGCCCATGATCTGGATCAGGGTAGGCACGATATCAGCCAGACAACCGCCCTCTCTCAAGGTGTAAGCAGGATCATAATTTACCAGAATGAAAGGTACCTCATTGGTAGTGTGTGCCGTGAACGGCTCGCCGGTGGAGTAATCAACCAACTGCTCCGCATTACCGTGGTCTGCACAGATAAACATGGCACCATCCATCTCCTTCACAGCCTCTACAGCCTTACCTACACACTCATCCACTGCTTCCACAGCCTTCACAGCTGCGCCCTCCACGCCGGTGTGACCTACCATGTCAGGGTTTGCAAAGTTAATGATGATCACATCATATTTATCACTGCGGATGGCTTCTGTCAGCTTATCACACACTTCGTAAGCACTCATCTCCGGCTTCAGATCGTAAGTAGCCACCTTAGGAGAGTTTACCAGGATTCTGTCCTCACCCTCATTGGGCTCCTCTACACCGCCGTTGAAGAAGAAGGTTACATGGGCGTATTTCTCTGTCTCAGCGATTCTGGCCTGAGTCATATGGTTGGCAGCCAGCCACTCACCGAAGGTGTTGGTCACTGATACCTTGTGGAATGCCACTTGCTTGTTAGCAATGGTGGGGTCATAATCAGAGAAGCATACAAAGGTGATATCCTTACGCTCCCCTCTGTCAAAGCCCTTGAAATCATCGTCACAGAATGCTCTGGTGATCTCACGTGCTCTGTCAGGACGGAAGTTAAAGAAGATCACACTGTCACCATCCTGCACGGTAGCCACAGCCTTACCGCCTGAAAGTGCTATGGTAGGCTTTACAAATTCATCGGTTTCGCCCTTATCATAAGAAGCCTGGATGCCGCAGATACCACAAGGTGCTGTAAGTCCCTCGCCCTTGGTCATGGCATCGTAAGCCAGCTTCACACGATCATAGTTATTATCTCTGTCCATTGCATAGTAACGTCCCATAACAGAAGCGATCTTACCCACACCGATTTTGTCCATCTCAGCAGAAAGTGCCTCTGCAAACTCCTTACCGCTGGCAGGGGGTGTGTCACGTCCGTCTAAGAAGCAGTGTACATATACCTTCTCAAGACCATTTCTCTTAGCCAGCTCCAACAGACCATACAAATGGGTATTGTGACTGTGTACACCACCGTCAGACAAAAGTCCCATCATGTGCAGAGCGCTGTTATTCTTCTTGCAATTCTCTACTGCTGCAAGCAGTGCAGGATTCTCAAAGAAAGTACCATCCTGAATCTCCTTGGTGATCCTGGTCAACTCCTGATATACGATACGTCCCGCACCCATGTTCAAGTGACCCACCTCAGAGTTACCCATCTGGCCTTCGGGAAGACCTACTGCCATACCGCTGGCATTACCCTTTACAAAAGGATACTCAGCCATCAATTTATCCATCACAGGGGTCTTAGCTTCTGCCACTGCGTTGCCCTCTGCTTTCTCATTCAGGCCATAGCCGTCTAAAATCATTAATACTACCGGTTTTTTACTCATATTTCCTCCATTTGCGTTATCCGCTTTATCTATGATTTTTATGCTGTCAAAGCCTGCTTCGTTAGTAGGCTGAAACTTCAATCCTAGCAAATTATACACTTTATTTTCTCTGTGTGCAATAGAAAATGCTTGTTTTTTTACTCAAAAAAGCATAAAATATTAACTAAAAGTACATACTGCGGTCGCCAGACCGCTGAAAGAGGTTTCTATGGTTACATTTTTTGCAAAACGATTTATAAAGGATTACGAAAATACCGCCTCCCCAAAAGTCCGTCAAGCCTACGGTATGTTGTGCGGTGCTATGGGCATCGGCTTTAATCTGCTGTTATTTGCCGGTAAATTTCTGGCCGGGACGCTCAGTAACTCCATTGCCATCACTGCCGATGCCATTAACAATCTGTCGGATGCGGGTTCTTCTATCGTTACACTGGTAGGGTTTAAAATGGCCGGACAAAAGCCCGATCCGGACCATCCCTTCGGTCACGGAAGAATTGAGTATATCTCCGGCCTGATCGTGTCCTTTATCATCCTGCTCATGGCTTTTGAACTATTAAAAACGTCTGTTTCCAAGATTCTGCATCCCCAGGAGCTTACCTTTTCCCCTGTGGTGGTACTCATCCTGGTAGCTTCTATTGCAGTGAAATGTTATATGTCTTATTATAATAGAAAATTCGGGCGCAAGCTTTCTTCCGCTGCCATGCTGGCAACTGCCACTGACAGCTTAAGTGACACACTGGCTACTTCTGTGGTTTTGATCGCCACTTTAGTATCTCACTTTACAGGCTTTTCTATCGATGGTTACTGCGGTGTGGCTGTGGCGCTGTTTATCTTCTATGCAGGCATCAATGCCGCCAAAGACACCATCAGCCCACTGCTTGGGCAGGCGCCGGATGTTTCGTATGTAAAGCAGATCGAAGACATCGTCATGTCCTACGGAGGTGTCATCGGTATCCATGACCTGATTGTTCACAATTATGGTCCCGGCAGAGTCTTGATCTCTCTTCATGCAGAAGTTCCGGCAGATGGAGATATCCTGACCATGCACGATATGATCGACCTGATCGAACATGAGCTGCGCGATCAGCTTCATTGCCATGCCGTCATTCACATGGATCCTGTGTGCATTGATGACCCGGAGACCAACCGTCTGAAAGAAATGATCCTTACTTACCTGACTGATCTGTCTCCCAGACTTTCCATGCATGATTTTCGGATCGTCACCGGGCCTACCCACACCAATATCATTTTTGATATCGTGGTGCCATTTGATTTTAAAATGTCCGACAAGGAAGTGATAGAAAAGCTCAGTACACGTATTCGTCAGGAAAACGCCAATTACTATGCAGTAATCGAAGTAGATAAACAATATGCCGGGCACTAGCCCGGCAATTTTTAATCCGTCACATACTGAATGATACCCACAACTTCCCCGTCTTCCACAGTGATAATCCCCTGCTCTCCAATAAATTCATTGCTGACGCCTACAGGAAAATCATTGGTCATGGTATAGTCCTCCAGCGGGTATTTCATGCCCCTTATACTTACACCCTTTGCTTCTTTTCCCAAGGAAAACAAGGATAAATACCCTTCCATCGTGGGCTGAAAACGCACCTCTTCATCCTTCATCACAAAAATCATGGAACTACCATCACACAGATACCCCTGGGCGCCTTGATTCTTCAAATATAAGAGGCATTGAATATTGGCCAGAGTATGCTCTAATCTCCCACCGGTTCCCCCATAGATGCGAAAGGAACGAATTCCTCTTTCCAAGCCAAACTTCAGGGCGGCCAGCATGTCCGTATCATCTTTCTCAGGCTTCAGCCGAATCACCCGGTCCGGGATCTGTTGCTCCAAAAGTGCTATAGCCTGCTTCTCCTGATCGTTTACAGAATCAAAATCTCCGATGATCAGATCCGGCTCCAGTTCAAGTACGCTGCAGTAAGACAGACCTCCGTCTACTGCAATGATATAATCTCCTTCCCGGTGATTTATTCGTCCTACGGTCAAATCACCGGCTCCTATGATAATGCAATTATTATCTTTCATGTGACACTCCTTCAATTATTACCAAACTGCTATCAGCATATCATTATTTGCTTTACTTTGCAACAAAATAATTGTATACTTAATTGGATGACCCGTAAAGTGTTATCATATGTGCTAACGAGGACTAATTATGAAAGATTATTCAGGATATAGGATAAGTGATAAAGGGCTGCAACAAGCAGAATTGCAGAGGCTTGCTGTGATGGAGCGGCGTTATCGAAATGCAGCAAAGGACTACTTTATTAAGAGGGTAGCTTTTTACCATCAGGTGACCGGAGGAGTGTATCATACCATCACCGTTCGCGACCAGAAAAGTCGCTGGGGAAGCTGTTCTTCCCGAGGGACTTTGTCTTTTAACTACCGCCTAATGTTTGCACCACCACGAGTACTTGATTATGTGGTAGTGCATGAATTGTGCCATTTGACGCATATGGATCATTCGGCCAATTTCTGGGGAATGGTGGAACGCGTCATGCCGGATTACCGGGTTTATAAGCAGTGGCTTAAAGAGCATGGGCATGAACTTACCTTAGAGAATCATCTGAAGCGCAAGGGAATCCCCTTGTCTCTTTGATTGCTCTTGATTGCAAATATTGTCTGCCACGATCAGATAACCATTAATTATACATATTCAAAAATGCCTTGCACTGCGTCCGATATATTGATTCTATCGTTTAACTTCAATCTTGATATTTTTTTATGCCCGCGAACGGTCAGATCCAGCAAGGCTAGCTTTTCACACTGCACATAACCCGACAATTCCTCTGTCATAACATAGATATGAAGTGGCCCTTCCACAGATTTTTCCAGAATGGGACAACCAATGATTTCTCCGGATGTATTAAAAAAATCTTTACTGAGAATCAACACCGGATGTTTGATGTGTTCTATCTTCAGGATATCTCCTTGATGTAATTCTTCTATCACTACCACACCTCTCTTCCCACAGGCGTACCCCAATCGTATTCTCCATCCAGATTTAATTGTCCATTATATTCTGCCGCACGTTCTTCTAATGTTTTATGCTTCATGGCTTTTACCAATGTTATCACACCATTCGTAACAGAAATATCCAAAATTTCTTCTAAAGATATTCCGGCTGTCTGCAAAATTTCTTTCGGAATTCGGATTCCCTGACTGTTACCCCATGCTTTTACTTGTGTCTGCATTTCATTTCCTCCTTTTTGGTATATACATAGTATATACTATTTATAAAATAATTACAACACTATTAAGATAAAAAAGCGATACCTAGATGTGAAAACCAAGTATCGCCCTTTACTATTTCAATTTATCGATTTGCACTGATATACAATTCCACACGGTTCTGGATGATTCCGGCCACATCTGCAGCTGTCTTCTGATCTGCAAAGAACGGTGCCACTTCTTCCGTAATGATGTTCATCACATCCTCGTCATAATACTGGGTTCTGTTCACAGACTCAATAAATGCTACGATTTCATCCACCTGTGCCTGTGTCATAGGCTCTATAGGAATATTCTCTCCATTCATGTAGAAGGTTTCTTCATACTCTACCTTATTGCCATCCCCATCGATATAATAAGGCTTCTCTGTAGCGGTCTTGGCATTCTCCATAAATGCAGACTTTAACACCGGCAGACGATAATCCAGATTTTCACTGTTCTGGTATTCCTCTGTCAGATAGTAGCGCACGAACTCCCATGCCCCTTCCAGGTCTTCCGAACGTGAAGACAGCACATAACTGTTGGTAGCTTGCACCACCGAACCATTCTTGTTTTCATTGGGGAATCCGATAAAGCTTACATCCTCTCCAAAGAAACCGTTGATATTATAATTCATATCCTTGATGCTGTAGATATAAGTGGTCATCAGGAAGGTACGGTTCTGACGATACTGGCTCTCGTAATTCATCCAATAATCTTCATCATATTCCATTGTTTCCGGCAATGTCTTGGCATATTCCAGCACGTTGATAAATTCCGGTGAATTAAAGCTGCACTTACCGGTTGCCATATCTATGAAATCAGTGCCACAGTACTGCATCACCTGACGGAAGAAAGTTTCTCTTTCCACCTGCCCCATCATCGTACCGCCTTCCGGTAGCTCTTTGGCAAGCTCCAAGTATTCCTCCATATTCCATCCGGTTCTGTCACCTACGATGGATTTCTTACCCATCACTGTGTTCACCGAGAAAGACGGGATCACATGGTACAGTTTACCATCGATTTTGTAAGCTTCAAACACGTTCTGCATGTACTCTAATTGAGACAACTCCGGATCCTCTGCAATCAGCTTACCGATGTCTGCTACGAGTCCTTTGGCAATATAATTATCCACCTTTACATTAGAATCCACTACCAGAATATCCGGCATCTTACCTGCGATGATATCGTTGTTCAGCTGTGTATAACCTGCCATATAGTCATCCATGGTCTGGTAGGTTGAATAATCTCTAATAGCAATTCTGTACTTGGTGTTGGTCTTATTAAAGTTTACTACACGCTGACGCACGTCGGACTGCAGGTAATTGGTACCGATTACCAATACTCTCTTATCCGGAATCTCTTCCGGTGCCTTCTTTGTCAGATAGGCCACCTGTAATTTGTAATCGATAAAATCGTTATACACTGCCACCATATGCTGATCATCCAGCATTACAACATGATTCACCCATGTGCCGTCAAAATCTGAATTGATGAAATCCATTACAGGAGTCACTTCCGCATCACCCAAATTGTAGGTAGAGATGCCCTGGCTATTGGTAATCACAAAGTCAGTGGTGTTACCTTTCATATAACCATTCATGATAAGGGTACTGGGAATTTCTACCGTCTCCCCTTCTATGCCTGTATTCACGTCATAAGTAGAGCCAAAGAACTTATCCCAGTTATCATTGGCAGATACCAACAGCAGACTTCCATCCGGACGTACATACGTATTGTTCAAGTTGGTCCGGGAAATTTTGATTTCCTTCTGGTCCTTGATGTTACCTTCCTGGTCAATGATCACAATCTCTGTAGGTTCCTCTGAACCACTCTGACACACCACATAAATGGAACCGTCCTCTACCATTTCTATCTCACTGATCCAGCGGGAATATTGCTCCCCTTCCAGCATCGGAGACAGATCCAACGTCCAAAGCTTCTGACCATCCATTCCCCAGCAGATCAATTCCTGAAGATTCTTGTAGATCACATTCTGTGGATCAGAATCATCCATATAATCTCGGTTACCAACAGCAAACACTTTTTCCTTGCCAAACATCGGGCGGTTGAGCCAGTTGTAATTGGTATTCTCATCAATGGAGGTATCCAGATCAAACTGCTTTACATCGCTGCCATCAGGCAGGAACGAGTATACTCTGGAGATATTCCTGCTGATCATAGGCTCTACTCCAAAGCTTCCATCCACAGCCATGTCATCCTCTACAGCCACTTCAGCAGTAGCCATAGCGCCATACCTGGCAGCCGTACCAGCCCCTTCTGTTACCCAGATATCCAACAGCATATAGATTCTTCCATCGATGTAATCAACTGTATTGATATTGGCATTGTCACCCAGATCGCCGATGTCAATCTTCTCATATGCATATACATTCTCTTTCGCCAGTGCTGTGTTGGCATTGCTGGTTCTCTCTTCATCATCCTTGTTTCCACATGCTGCCATGCTGCATGCCATGATAACAGCCAGTAACAAACTCAGCATCTTCTTCAAATTCTTCATAGATACTCCTCCTCATCATCAAATGTATCTTTATGTGCCTTCCTGCGAAGCCTCCTTGCTCGAACGTCTTCCATCTTCCGCTCCCACTTATCCTGAAGGAACAAACAGATTGTCTTCACACTCCATGTCTTATGCTTCCAGTAGATCACAAGTAAGATCAAAAACAATATTGTGGGGTACAGAAAAAAGAGTACCGCCAACAATGTAATCCCTGCTATGATATCCTCATAGCCTCTGGCCACATTTTCCCAATAGGGATAAATGATCGCCTTGCCGGTCATGGATCTGGTGCCAAAATCTGCCAGAATCTCAAACCGCTTTAACAAGTCAAATCTGCCGGAATTCTCCACCACTTCCATCTGCTTCTCTGACACGCCGATATGCTCTTTTACGTAATTGTAGGCATAATCGCTTACCGGGTTGGGCATCACGATTTCATAATGATTGATCCCATAGTTCTGCCCATATGTATCAAGGGTACTGTAGGAAACGTATACCACAGTACTTTCCAGCCCTGCTGCTTCACTTAGTCTGTCTGTCTCTCTATGTATCACGCCTGCCACCACATGAGGTCTTCCCCCGATGGTGACCATCATCCCTGCCACATTATTAGATCCAAACAACTGCCATGCCGCATCTTCATCCAGAATACAATAATCCTGATTCAGATCGTTCCCGGAAAAATAAGCTCCATACAATAGCTTAAGTGGGTGAAACAGGAAAAAGTCTCCGCCGATTCCGATGGCATCTGCTGACACCGTAGCCCTATCACTTTTCACACTGATCTTGCCATCAGCACTGTAAGCATCTGCCCACAGCCTTGCTCCCACATTGGGAGAATCCTGCACAATAGATGCTTCCTTCAGTGCATCATCCAGAGTATGGCGAAAGGACTCGATACTGTCTGCGCTGATTCCTGCATCAGGTGAAAAGAAACAACTGACCTGCGCCACATCCTTCTCCTTACTCCAACGCTCTGCCATCTGTTGGGTATCGAGGCTGTTACTCATAAAAGAAGCTACGCCATACAATAGGAGAGAGACAACCATTGACACAATTGCACTGATCCCCAGAACGATATGACCGGCGGTGAGAGAATATCTAAATCTCTTCATATCCATCAACCTTTCTTACATTCATATCCTTCTTATTGATCTGCAAGTCTCACCAGCTGTCCTGCTTCCACAGGCTTGGTAGAGGTGGTGATCACAAATTCATATCCGCTTAATCCGCCTTTCACAGCCGATGTGGTGTCGTCACTTGCCATCACTTCCACATCGATCCTGGTAGCCTTATAACGATTGCCCAGAGGACTTGACTTAGATTCCACGATCAGTACAAATTTACCGTTGTTATCCTCACGAATGGCACTGTTGGGTACCGTCAGATCATAATTGGCACTCTTGTCTCCCACAGCCAGATTCAGCGTCTGCCCTGCCACCACACTACCTGTTACATCAAACATTAACAGCTTATTTGTAGAAGGATTCGTAGGATCTGTCCGAATAGTGTTCAGCGTTACCACTACATCATCATATCTCCAGGCATTTACAAGCTCTGCCTGCATACCGGGATTCAGCTTCCTTGCCTGTTCATTTGTTACAGAGAACTTCAAGGTATAACCGGCTCCTTCCGGCTGCATGGTAGCGATAGGACTTCCTGCTGTGGTGTCCTGACCGGCGATCACATTGATACCGGAGATCGTACCGGAGATAGGTGCCAGAATCTCAGCTCCCGATGCCTGATCACGCAGCCTGTTCACCTCAGCTCTCTGTTCTGCGATCTGCTCCATCTTGTTTTCCAGATTCAGCTGGGATGCAATATCACTTAACAGCTGGGATTTTGCCTGGTTGGCTTCTGCCAGCATCTTATTCTTGTCAGTAAGTTCCAGATTCCAGTTAGCAAGCTGCACACTCACAGAGTTACTGCTGTTTACGATGTGATTCTGGGCATTGGTCAGGTTGGTTCTGGCATTCTCCAGCTCTGTCTTTAAATTGTTGTAGACATTCACCTTCTCCTGATCATTTAGCAAGCCTTGCTCATTGGCAATTAGCTGATTGCGCTGATCACGCTTTACCCAGGCATCATTATATTGTTCTGTGGTAACCTTCCAGACAGGCTGATCATTGCCGGATACTACTTCTACAATGGTATTATACTTCTCATATTCATCAATGATCTGCTGATACTCTGCTACTTCAACCTGCCACACTTTGACTCTGTCGTAAGCCTGCTTCACAGGATCTGCATCATATGCCGCCTGCGCCGCAGCAAGCTTTGCTTCTGCATCCTTCGTATCGGGCTGGCTGACACTTAACTGACTCTGCAGCGCCTGTAACTGACTGATGGCCAGTTCGATCTCTTCGATTTCCTTTTCCCATTTATCAATCTCTGCCTCTGCTGCCACGATCCTACTCTGGAATTCTGCTACAGTGGAGGTTCTGCCGCTCTGCACATTGCTCACCACAGAGTTGGAGATGTTACCGCTTAATATCTGCATCTCAAAATCAAGCATCAAAGCATCCAGCGCGTCTTCAGCCGCCTTCAGCTCATTGCTTTCCTTGTCAGCCAGTATAAAAAGCACATCGCCCTTCTGTACCGTGTCGCCGGAACGCACCAGCACACTTTCTACTCTCCTGGTCTCATTGACCTGTATATTGTAGGGATTGCTGCTCTCAACTGTTCCGGTTCCCCTGATCTTGGCCGTGATGGAGCCCGGCATCACATACTGCGTGGCCACCTCCGGCAGAGAATAATTCATGATTGTGTTGGAGAAAAAAGTGAGCACCAGCATCACTGATAAAAATATAATTGCTACATTTTTCACCCAATCTCTTCTTTTACTTCCGCTGTCATTCATAATCTTTCATCCTCTCCTCAATGTTACCCTTTTATTCCACCCTGATAGGTGATACCATCTACCAGATACTCTTCACCGTACAAGAACACCAACAGGCTCGGCACCATATAAATCGTAGCCACTGCAAAGGCCAGTCCGATCTCCCCCTGATTGATTTTGCTCAAAAATACTGACAATGGATGCATCTCGGGATCCTTCAGTAAGATCAACGGCTGCTCTACCATATTCCAGTAATCAATAAATACCAATATCGCTGCCGAGCACAAGGCTCCTTTACACAGTGGCATACAGATACGTCTGTAAATCTGTAGCTCTCCCGCACCATCGATCTGCGCTGCCTCTATCACTCCGGTAGGAATTCTTCGCATGAACTTGGTCAGCAAAAATACCGCAAAAGGCGAGAAGATACCGGGCAGCCAGATGGCCCATTTCGTATCCAGAACCCCCAGCCAGTCTGACACCAGGTAATTGGGCACCAGTGTCACTTGATAAGGCATCAACATCAATATGATGTAGGAAAAGAAAATAATCTCCCGAATTCTCCCTCTGTACCTGGCAAATCCGAAGGATGCCATAGATGCCACTAACAACTGGAACAATACAATCGGTCCTACCAGAATCACGGAATTCCAGAACTTCAAAAGATAATCCGGACTCTTAAAAAGCACCGTGGCATATTGGGTGAAAGACACCATATCGGGGATAAATTTCAAATTTACTTTTTCCGCTATGTACACTTTACCGCCGGTATCCGTGGTCGAAAATACGGTACCGTAATTGGCCGATATCTCCGAGGACGCCATAAAGGAATTAGAGATCGTCAGTATGATCGGCGTCAGGAACATAATGGCAAAAAATGCCGCAATTCCTGTAGCGATAGCCACTCTGATATAAGACCAGAACTTCTTTCTCTTCTTACGCCTTCTAAGCACAGAAAGCTCTTTCGATACACTTCGAACAGGTTGTCTTCTACTCATCCTTCCACATCCTTTCCGAAATGATTTTCTACAATAAATAAGGTACCGATGATCACGATCATCGCAAGAGACATCAGGATCGCCGCTGCCGAAAGCTTCTGATAATCCAGAGAAGCAAAGGCATTGTTCATCATATGCTGCAACAGATAGATCGAGTCATAAGGATAGTCGCCGGTCAACAGATATACCTCTCGAAACACCTTAAAGGAACTGATCAGCGACATGATAGTCACAAACAAAAAGGTGGAAGAAAGATATCTCGTCTTAATATAAAAGAATGTCTGCAGCGGTGTGGCACTCTCAAGCCTTGCCACCTCCAGCACATCCTTCGGGATACTGGCAAGAGCTGCCATGAACAGAATCATATTGTATCCCAGATTCTTCCACAAGAACAAAAGGATGACTACGATCTGGGCGTACTCCGACTTCAGCCAGTCGATCTTAGGCCCGCCCAAAGCCATCAGCACTTCATTCACCGCACCGTTATAATGGAACAACACCTGCCAGATCAGCACCACCGACGCCACCGGTACCATCAAAGGACTTAAGAAAAAAGTACGAAACTGGCTTCGAAAAGGAATCTTCGATTCCAGCACGATAGCAAGAAGCAGTGAAAGAATCACCGCTAGCGGTACTGCTATGGCTGAAAAGACCAGTGTATTCTTAATCGCAGTCTGAAAAGACAGATTCTTAATAATCCTTGTATAATTATCAAACATTACAAAGTTACCGGTGATGGGGTTATCCACTACGGAATAATAGATCACCACCAGAAACGGTACCAGAAAAAACATCAGAACGCCAAGAAAGCTTGGAGCAATATATAACCCCGAGCTGATCCTGACCTTCCATAATCTCTTGGAAGCCTTACCGTGATGCCTTTTCCTATAGCATAACGCTTTCTTCTCGGCGCGAATCTCCTCCGGCGCCACTTTACTTTTCAGCTTATTTCCCGTTCTCCCCAAGGCTTGCGCCCCTCCTAACTGTTCCTAATATCTTGTCTTTTGAGTAAAAACTTTTGTACGAACCCTTAGTCTAATTGTAACACAAAATGTTCCTCTTTGCATCTTAAGAATTTATGAAGAAAATTCACATAACTATAACCAACAAAGGCTCGGAGGGTATCTCCAAGCCTTTCCATTTTAACAAAAAATCTTATTCACCAAAATCCATTAAATTTATTTCAAATTTATTACTCCCATCATCTGATAAGGTAATGCTGCCTATCAGTATGTCTCTATAACAATAAACCTCCCAGGTATCCTCGTCTACACGCAGCGCAATGGTATGCTCCGGCACACGATATGTACCTCCGCCAAGTTCAATCTCGTATGCAAGACGGGAAGCATTCTCAATCGTAAAAATTTCCCGACGTTCCTCTTTAAAGGACGGCACGCCGCCTTCTGCCCACAGTGGCTTGTCCATATTGGTATCGTCAAAGGCTCCATCTTTAAAAGATACTGCTTCCATCAACTGTGTCAGTGCTCTTTCAGAAATCAGTGCCTTATTGACTGTGAAGCAATATCCCCATTCTGCACCTTCCTTACTCCAAATCACATCCACATCCTCGTAGGTTTCTTTACAGGCTTCTTCCGTATCCGCAAATAACCCGGCTTCTATCAGCCACTCTGTATCACCATAGACAAATGGCATATCAGAAATAAGGAATGTATATCGCACCACACCATCTATCATTTCCTGTTCCTGCAACTCCACACTTCCATGGGAGCTTCTCTCTGCCTGAAACTGCATAAGCTGCATTTGGTTTTGTAATCCTCCCTTTGGCAGTTCCTCAATTCCAAACCTTCCACAAGAAATGCCCTGATTGTAGATTGAAACACTGTAAGATACTTCTCCATTGCTCAATGCATTCTCATTATACACATATGACACCCCCTCCACAGCATCTAACTTGACATAATCACCTTCAAAGGTGTCTGTGGCATATTTTTCCAGATAACCAGCCAAGGTTTCACCAATATCTGAATCTGCCTCTTTCGCATACTTGTAAGAGCATGCGCTAAGCGACACTGCCATTAACAAGCATATGACTAAAAATCGCTTTTTCATAATAATGTCTAAAGCAAATACTGATATTATTCTTTTCATCGCAATACCTCCCGGCTCTGATTGTCTGATTTTCGTAACTTATCTAGCACTATAGAGAGTTTCCTGTGCACCACACCAGCAAGTAGCTGTAATAGTCCCATCACCATTATCTACCTTAGTATGGTAAGCATGCATACCTACCATTGCAAATTGTAAATCACCTGTTGACTGATAGGAATTTCCGTAGAATGCATTTAAAATTTCCTGATAATTGTCTCCCTCATTCGCCATGCTATTAGCCAAATTCAAATTCATTCTTCCGCTATTTTCTGTACCCACTCCGCTTGCGGTAGTGTACCAACTATAAATTCGTGAACCATTCGTACTAAAGAAACCCATATTCCATATCGCTTCTACCCGGTTATACATCGTTGTCCAAGTAGAATTATTCCAGTAAGAATCCGGATTATATATCTGAAAAGATCTGGTATATTCCGTACTGGTTGCGTTTGTGTCAGTCACATGGTAGCTTGCATTAGAATCTGCTGTCACTACATAATACCATCCATAATTTCTGATAGCCAAAATACCTGCATAATGATAATCCTCATCCCTGCTAACATATCCCAGCTCCGCACAGGCTACAACTTTAACATATTTTTGCAAATCTACTGTATCAATAACACCATTTCCATATCTCCGTTCTACCTATAATAACGAATAAAAGAGGTGTTTTGGGACACTTAATATAAAAAAATTTTATAAGGGGTTATCAATTTTCATTTTTATCTTTTGAACATTTTCTGCTACTTTTACCATTTCCTCTTTACTCAGCTTTCCAGTAAAATAAAACAGTGTACTGTTCTCGTCAATCCAAATCAGAGCATCTGTATGTTCATCCGATTTAGATATATATAATTCCGCATCATAATCTTTGATTTGTATATATTCGCACTCATAATTTGGATCATTTCCATCCATTAACATCTTGGCATCACCACTATTGGAAGCAATAATATACAATAACTGTGTTACATATTCACTACCATTACTGTATACATACATTCCACCATTATCATCCACTTCCTGCACCACCAGCTCAAATCCCTCCGGCACCCATCCCGGCTCATATCTTACACCGCTCATGTCCACCGCGTTATCGCCTTCAAAATCATACTCAAAGTGTGTATCTCCCTTCAATTGCTTAAACCACCCAAGCACCGCAGCACGTACATCAGAACTGATGCCAAAGAGAAGGACACTGCCGGACAAAACCAGGGCCAGCAGACATGCTGCACCACGCGCACTCTGGTACAGTATAGGATGTTTTGTCCGAAATATCAACTTCTTCATTCTCCTTACAAAAGATGAGGATGGTGTATACGCAATATCCTTTTTTGCAGGTAAGGACTGAAGTATTGCTTCGGCCGCTTCCTTTGCTGCTATCTGCAGCTTTTCTTCGTCAATCACAGTATTCCCTCCTCTCTGCACAGCTCCTCCAGCTTATTTTTGGCACGTTGCAAAAGCTTACCGGCATTACTCTCCGTAAGCTTCAATATCTTTGCAATTTCTCTGGTATTGTAGCCCTGCTCATATTTTAACAAAATCACTTCCCTGTAACGAACAGGCAATTTAAGTATACAGGCGGCCAGACTATTGTCTCCTGTATACTCTATTGACAGACCGCCGGCATCCTCATTAAGTTCTATTTCTCCGCGCCTTACTTTTGCCCGAAGTAAATCAATTGCTTTATTCTCAACTATAGTAACGATGTAGCTTCTCGTTTTTGGACACTCTACCTCAGAAATATTTTTCATATTTTTTGCGATGCTGATAAATGCCTGTTGTACAGCATCCTCCGCATCATGTGAATTATGCAGTATTTCATTGGCCACATAAAACATAAGCTTAACGTAAGCTTCATATACCTTTACAAATTTATGCCTGTCCTGCGGCTCATCTATCATTTGTAAATATATTAGCATTTTATTCCCTCTTTCCCCTTTTGCATTTTAATTCTTATTGTTCAAAAGCACCACTCTCTAAGCCGCGCTCCTGACACCTCTTCCCTGCCAAAACCACTGCCAACAGAGTAAACCCTGCTCCCAACACAAAGATGATCACGGTGCCAAACAGATTCTCCGGCACCCACCAAAACAGATACCCCATGACAAAGGTTGACAGGAAGTTAATGGCAAAGTGACAGAGCATGGCAGGATACAGACTGTGATACCTGCGATAGAGAAGTCCCAGACCCATACCCAGCACAAAGGCATAGGTTCCCTGCACGATATTGCCATGCATGATTCCGAATAAAAGAGCCTGCAGCACATTGGCGATCCAGAAAGACACTTTCTCACTGCCAATACCCTGCGCCATCTTCATGCCGTAATAAAGCACGATGCCCCTGCACAGAATCTCCTCACCGATTGGTGCAAGGATCACTGCGGCCAAAATGGTCATAGGATCCTCTCCCATGCCTGCTGCTTCCATCAATTCCATATATTCTGCAAATACCGCCGGAGCCAGATACTGAATCATCATGGCGATTCCATTGGCCACCAGACACAGGCCAAAGCCTGCCACCAAGGTGGCAATGATGCCCCTTGCCTTCAATATCCTCACAGGATTGCCCGCCTTAGGTCTTCCGCATCCGAAATAATACCAGAGTCCGAATATCGGCAGGGAGAGCACATGGTAAAGCAACACACCAATAGACGCTGCTCCAAAAGCCTTTTCCATGACCATCTCCTGTATCTGCATAGGATCTGTGATCCCCTGTATCCCTGCCTGCATGCCGGCCGCAATCGCTGCCGGCAGCATAGCGATCACACCTAACACAAGCTGCAGTGCCATACTGGCCCCCAAAGCTGCAATAGCCAATCCAAACCAACCGGTTCTCTTCCAAAAACGACTCATTTCTCATTCCTCCATTTCTTGCGCGGTAGCAATGCCCAACCGCGTCCCTCTTATTTGTTTCGCTGTCTTTGTGACCTTTAGTCCACTGATTTCAACGACTCCGTCATACTGATCTTGTCAAGCTTCTTCCCCATAAACCAATTGACAAAGCATGCAAAACCAATTGTCAGTAAGATGCTGTAGATATAGCTTACTGCCTTAATATGCACATCAAAGGATACCATATCCACTTTCACTGCATCCATTACAAAACGGTGGAAATATTTCCCCAGTACCAAGCCCGCCAAAGCACCCACAAAGGTTAACACCAGATTTTCCCGAAATACATAGTCAGCTGTTTCTTTTTTATAAAAACCAAGTACCTTAATGGTGGCAATTTCCCGCACACGCTCTGTGATATTAATGTTCGTCAGGTTGTAAAGGACAATAAATGCAAGGCCTGCCGCACACAAAATGATCACAAGAATGATCAGATCCATACTTCCCAGCATATTGTCAAGCCGCTCCATCATATCCTGATTCACTGTAACAGAAGTCACATGCGAAAGTCCCATCAGAGCAGCCGAAAGCTTGTGAGGATCCGTACCTTCTGCCAGATTCACATACATTGTCTTACAGGGTGCCTCCCGCCCCATCTGCTGCTCATACGTCTGCACAGACAGATACACATAATCCGAGATATAATTGACATTGATCCCGCTTACCACAAGCTCCATAGTATGCATATCTTCATCCCGAAGTGTGATCACATCTCCGATCTCCACTTCATACTGCTCTGCAAGCTTTTGGGTCAGTATACATTCTCCTACCCCCGGAATGGACAATTGTTCTCCCTCTTCGGTATAAAGCCCCAGATAAGGGCTCATATCCACTGCCTCCGGCGCAGCCACCATGTAGATGGACTTGGTACTATCCTCAGTCACCAGATCCACAGAAGCCTCCAGCACTGTAGTATACTCTGCTGCTTTCCCGTCAAGTACCTTCTCCACTTCCTCCTTCTGCTCTTTATCCGGCACATCAGTACACAGTACGGATACATCAAAGATCTGAATCCGCTCATATTGATGGTGGGACACATCCACAATAGAATCCTGAATTCCAAAACCGGTAAGCAACAGCCCTGTACATCCGCTAATACCCACGATCATCATAAAAAATCTCTTTTTATACCGGAAAATATTCCGGCAGGATACCTTATGAAGGAACTTTAACCGCTTCCAGATAAATGGAATACGTTCAAGCAGCACTCTCTGTCCGGCCTTAGGCGCCTTGGGTCTCATCAACTGAGCTGCCACTGTAGAAAGTTCATACCTACAACTAAGCCAGGTAGCCCCCATGGAACACAGCATGGAAACCACCAGCGAGATCACCGCAAGTCTACTATCAAACACATACTTAAGCGAATCCACCTGATACATAATACCATAGCCAAACCAAATCACTTTCGGGAAAAACCAGGTTCCCACCAAAAATCCAAGAACACATCCTATCGCCGCTGCCAGACCGGAATAACATAAATACTTGACCATGATCGAGGCCTTACTATATCCCAGTGCCTTTAACACACCAATCTGGGTCCGCTGCTCCTCCACCATACGATTCATGGTGGTAATACACACCAATGCTGCAATGGCAAAGAAAAATACCGGGAAGACATCTGCAATACCATCCACGATTCCCGAATCGCTTTCAAAACACACGTAGCCTATGTTGGTATCCCTGCCAAGTACGAAGCTGTCCGGAGCTTCCAACTCAGCCAAAGCCTTCTCGGCATCGGCCAGCTTCTTCTCGGCATCGGCAATCTCTTCTTGAAATTCTATCAGGCCATCCTCATACTCTTTCAGCCCTTCCTCATATTGGGTTCTGCCCTCTTCCAGCTCTTCACGGGCCTTACGAAGCTCCTTTTCTCCCTCAGAAAGCTCCGTCCAGCCCTTCTGTATCTGACTTCGGCCGTCTGCCAGCTTTGCCTTGCCTTTCTGAAGCTCTACTTTTCCTTCAGCCAGCTTTATCTGTGCCTCCAACAACTGTTTGTAAGCATCATTTAACTGTGCTTCACCTGACACAAGCTCTGCATTTCCTGCATTCATCTGCTGCTGATATTCGCTTATGGTCGCCTTACCCTCCTCTAATGCTACCCGGCCATCGGCCAGCTGTTTCCATGCATCGGCAATCTGGCTGCGTCCATCCACAATCTGGGCTCGATAAGAAGAAATTTCTGCAAGCCCCTTTTCCAGTTCCTTCCTCTGAGCCTCATCTGTCACCAGGTTAAGCATCATAAGCGCCTGCACTTCTTTGGCATTCAACGTCATCTCCTGCTGGTTCAGTTCCTGCTCTTTCTGTGCAAGTTGAGCCTCCGCAGCAGCCAGTACAGACTCCTGTTGCGTGACCTGCGATGCCTGACTGGTAAGTTCAGCCTGACCGGCAGCAAGCTCAGCCTGACCACTTGTAAGCTTTGCCTTCTGTTCCTGCCAAAGTGCCAGATTCTTTTCAAGCTCTGCCTCGGCATCCAGAAGCTTCCGCTCTTCTTTGGCAAGGGTTTCCTCCCCCCGGGTAAGCTCCTTCTCATTCTTTTCCAGCGTCTTTCTGGCATCTATAAGCTCCTGCTCGCCTTCTGCCAACTGCTTTTCACCGTCAGCAAGCTCTTCTTCGGCTTCTAAAAGCTCTTCCTTGGCATCTGCCAGTTCTTTTTCGCCCTCCGTCCGGCCTTCCTCCAGTTCCTCTTTTGCCTTGGCGATCTCTTTTACCCCATCAATTTTCACACGTTCATAGCGCTCATTCGCAAGCACTGATGCCAGCTCTTCCCACAGCGCTTCCTTCCCTTCCAGAAACACCTCATACTCTTCACTATACAATGCAAAATCTTCGCTAAATTTCACATAGACCTCTGTATAATAATCTGCCGCAAATCCTTCCATAGGCAGATATATAAATCCGCTGATCCGCCCATTTCCCAGAGAAGTATTGCCCCTCTCAAACTGAATATACAAGGGAGATTGAACCACTCCCACGATGGTGTATTCCTCAGAGGCAAAATGATCCAGATCTTCCTCTTTATTCGAGGCAGACAATACCAGCTTCTGTCCAATCTGCGCCTCAGAAAACACAAGACTGTCCACCACACACTCATCCTCGCCCTCCGGCAGCCTGCCTGCTTTCAATACCACCTGATTGATCTCTTCGGGAAGACTGTGGGCCTTCACCACCATCTCATTGCCCTTCTGAAGAGAACAGAGAATATCAAAGCTCAACGCACCTTCCACGGCACGCACATCCTCCATCATCTTCATGGCCTCCACATCCTGTTTATCATATCCTACTGTGGAGAGAATCCGATAATCATAAAACTCCTTCTCTATCCAGAAATTACCGGTAGTCTTTACCATACTGCTCCTTACTACCTTAAGGCCTGAGAACAGACTCACCCCCAGTGCTACAATAGCCAGTATGGCCATAAACCTCCCAAAACTCTGCTTTATTTCCCGAAATGTGGACTTCCACATCATCGACTTCATAACATATCCTCTTTTCTATCCTGCCTGGTAATATTTCTGCCTATAATTCTTCCTTTGGAACCCTTCTTTCCTACGGCACTACCACTCCAGATCCGCAATATCCACAATTTTGTCATTCTTCACCATGCTGACTACCGTTCCACTCTTTACCGTGATAATACGGTCTGCCATGGCTGTCAGGGCTGAGTTATGAGTGATCACAATCACCGTCTTCCCTTTCAGCCTACAAGTATCCTGCAAAAGCTTCAGCACTGCCTTACCGGTATTATAATCCAGCGCCCCTGTAGGCTCATCACACAACAAAATCTTCGGATTCTTGGCCAGTGCCCTTGCGATTGCCACACGCTGTTGTTCTCCGCCGGAAAGCTGGGCCGGGAAATTCAAAACCCGATTTTCAAGCCCCACATCCTTAAGCACAGACGCTGCATCCAGCGGATCCTTACAAATCTGTGCCGCCAGCTCCACATTTTCCAGCGCCGTCAGATTCTGCACCAGATTATAAAACTGGAACACAAAACCGATATCATGGCGCCTGTATGTAGTCAATTGATGCTTATTGTAAGCAGATATCTCCTGCCCATCCAGCCACACATGACCGCTACTCAGCGTATCCATTCCACCCAGAATATTCAGAATCGTAGTCTTGCCGGCACCGGAAGCACCTACTATAACACAAAATTCCCCCTGCTCTATCTCAAAATTCACATCGTGAAGGGCAGGTATCTCCACTTCACCTGTTTTATATACTTTCTTTACATTTTCAAAGGTTACAAAGGCACTCATTATGTAACATCCTTCCTTAATCAAGCAAATAAAATATCATGATTTTTAAGTATAACACAAAAAAGAGCCGGCGAAAATGCCGACTCTTTAAATTTCACAGACTTTTTAGATTTTAATATACCAGTTCAGCCAGAGGCGATATGCAGATGAAAATTCGTGCGAGCACGATTTTCATCTGTATATCGCCTCTGAGGGAGCGCCCGCTTATGAGCAAAGGTAGTCGCGAAGCGACGGAAAGCGCCGTAGGCGCGGCTTTGCGAATGAGCGCGGCTGAACGTCACTAGGGCATCAATCAATCTTTTACTTCAACTGCCCTTCCAATGTCTCAGCCACCTTACCAAGCGCCTCAGGAATACCGGCCGGATTCTTCCCGCCGGCCTGTGCCATGTTCGGCCGTCCGCCGCCGCCACCGCCAACCAGTGCCGCAATACCCTTGATCAGATTACCTGCATGAGCCCCTGCCGCCACAGCGCTGTCCGTAGCCATGGCTACCATGTTCACTCTGCCATCCTGATTAGACAACAGAACCACCACGCCTTCTCCCAGCTTACTCTTCAGCTGGTCACCCAGATCACGCAGTCCATTCATATCTACACCATCTACGCTGGTAGCCAAAAGCTTCATACCCTTCACTTCTGTCATCTGATTCATTACATCGCCCAGGGCATCCTTGGCTGCCTTACTCTTCAATGCCTCAACCTCAGCATTCAGAGCCTTCATCTCAGCCTGCATATGCTCACATCTTTCAACCAAAGATGCAGGTGTGGTCTTCATCACCTTAGCCGCTGCCGCCAAGGTCTGCTCAAGACCACGATAGTAAGCAAACACACCGTTACCTGTCAAAGCCTCAATCCTTCTGACACCTGCAGCCACACCACTCTCAGACAGAATCTTAAACGCAGTGATCACGCCTGTACTTTCCACATGGGTACCACCACAAAGCTCAGTGGAGTAATCTCCCATCTGTACCACACGTACCGTTTCTCCATATTTCTCACCAAAGAGAGCCATAGCACCTGTCTGCTTCGCTTCTTCGATAGTCATAATCTTGGTTACAACAGGCAGATTAGCTGCAATACGAGCATTCACACTTGCTTCCACCTGACTGATTTCTTCTGCAGACATAGCCGCAAAATGGCTGAAGTCAAAGCGCAGTCTCTCACCATCCACATAAGAACCGGCCTGTTCTACATGAGTACCCAGCACTTCTCTCAGTGCTTTCTGCAATAAGTGGGTTGCACTATGATTCTTACAAGTATCTGCTCTCCTTGCCGGATCCACGCTCAAAGTAACCATGTCGCCGGTCTTGATCATACCCTTGGTCACAACACCGATATGTCCTACCTTACCGCCCAGAAGCTTGATGGTATCCTTTACCTCAAAACAGCCTTCTTCAGTAGTGATCACACCGATATCCCCGGCCTGACCACCCATGGTGGCATAGAATGGTGTCTCTTCCACGATAATGGTACCTACTTCACCGTCTGTCAAAGCATCAGAAATTTCCGTTTCTGTGGTCATCACTGCCACTTTCGACTGATGTACCAATCTGTCATATCCTACAAATTCCGTAGTAATAGAAGGATCAATAGACTCATATACAGTCACGTCAGCACCCATATAGTTGGTGACTTTACGTGCTTTACGGGCAGTATCCTTCTGCACCTGCATGCACACTGCAAAGCCTGCATGGTCGATGGTAAAGCCTTTCTCCGCCAGGATCTCTTCCGTCAAATCGGTAGGGAATCCATAGGTATCATACAACTTAAACGCATTCTCACCGGACAGCTCTGTGATACCGTCTGCCTTCATTTCTTCTGCCATCTCAGCCAGGATGCTTAAGCCCTGGTCGATGGTCTTGTCAAATTTATCTTCTTCCTGTGTCAGTACATTCAGGATAAATGCCTTCTTCTCATCCAGCTCCGGGTAACCGTCCTTACACTCAGCGATAACAGTCTGACTTAAGTTAGCCAGGAATTTGCCATCTATGCCAAGAAGCCTTCCGTGTCTTGCCGCACGGCGGATCAGACGACGAAGCACATAGCCTCTTCCTTCGTTGGAAGGCATGATACCGTCACTGATCATAAAAGTGGAAGACCGGATATGATCGGTAATCAGACGAATCGACACATCCTTTGCATCATCCTTCTGATATTCCACACCTGCGATTTCACAGATACGATCACGGATCGCCTTCATGGTATCGATATCAAATACAGAAGTTACATCCTGCACGACCACAGCCAGACGCTCCAGTCCCATACCGGTATCAATATTCTTCTGTGAAAGCTCCGTATAATTGCCGTGGCCATCACTTTCAAACTGGGTAAATACATTGTTCCACACTTCCATAAAACGGTCACAATCACAGCCCACTTTACAATCAGGCTTACCGCATCCATATTTGATGCCTCTGTCGTAATAAATCTCGGAACAAGGGCCACAGGGACCTGCACCGTGCTCCCAGAAGTTATCACACTTACCGTCTGCATCCCGATAGAAACGAGTAATCTTCTCAGCAGGCACACCGATTTCCTTTGTCCAGATATCAAATGCCTCATCATCCTCACAGTAGATGGAAGGATACAATCTCTCCGGCTCCATTCCCACTACTTTGGTGAGAAATTCCCAGCTCCAGGCAATGGCCTCATGCTTAAAATAATCTCCAAAGGAGAAGTTACCCAGCATTTCGAAGAAGGTCAGATGTCTGGCAGTCTTACCTACATTCTCAATATCACCGGTTCTGACACACTTCTGACAAGTGGTGACTCTGCGTCTGGGCGGAATCTCCTGTCCGGTAAAATAGGGCTTTAAGGGTGCCATACCGGAATTAATGATCAGCAAACTGTTATCATTGTGTGGCACCAGAGAAAAGCTCTTCATTTTCAGATGATCCTTGCTCTCAAAAAAGTCAAGGTACATCCTTCTTAATTCATTCACACCATATGCTTTCATGGTTGATTTCCTCCAAAAAATTCAAATCAGGAATCCACAATGGGACGTTCAGCCGCGCCATTCGCAAAGACGCACCTACGGTGCTTTCCGCTGCTTCGCAGCTACCTTTGCTCATATGATGGCGCTCCTCTCATGAACATACCCGCTCGCAAAATCATGCAAGCATGATTTTTGCTCCCGAGTATGTTCATGGCTGAACTTAGAATATAAATTTGTCTGCAAAATAAGCATCCAGATCAGCGATAGCTACACGCTCCTGCTCCATGGAATCACGGAAACGAACGGTTACGCAGCCGTCGTTCTCAGACTCAAAGTCATAAGTCACGCAGAAAGGTGTACCAATTTCATCCTGACGACGGTATCTCTTACCGATATTTCCTCTGTCATCAAATTCACAGTTATACTTCTTGCAAAGCTGTGCATAAATCTTCTCAGCACCCTCGTTCAGCTTCTTGGACAGAGGCAGCACACCGATCTTCACAGGTGCAAGTGCAGGATGGAAATGCAGAACAGTACGTACATCACCGCCCTCCAGCTCTTCCTCATCATAAGCTGCGCACAGGAAAGCCAGAACCACACGGTCAGCTCCCAGTGAAGGCTCTACTACGTAAGGAACATACTTTTCCTTCTTCTCATCATCAAAGTATGACATATCTTCGCCGGATACATTCTGATGCTGGGTCAGATCGTAATCGGTTCTGTCTGCAATGCCCCAAAGCTCGCCCCAACCGAAGGGGAACAGGAATTCAAAGTCTGTGGTTGCCTTGCTATAGAAGGAAAGCTCCTCAGGACTGTGGTCACGCAGACGCAGTTCCTCTTCCTTCATGCCCAGAGACAAAAGCCAGTCACGGCAGAATCCTCTCCAGTACTGGAACCATTCCACATCTGTTCCGGGCTCACAGAAGAACTCCAACTCCATCTGCTCGAACTCTCTGGTACGGAAAGTGAAGTTACCCGGAGTGATCTCATTACGGAAGGACTTACCAATCTGTGCGATACCGAAAGGAACCTTCTTACGGGAAGTTCTCTGTACATTCTTAAAGTTTACAAAGATACCCTGAGCAGTCTCAGGTCTTAAGTATACGGTATTCTTAGCATCCTCTGTTACACCCTGGAAAGTCTTGAACATCAGGTTGAACTGACGGATGTCAGTAAAGTTGTGCTTGCCGCAGGTAGGGCAGGGAATGTTATTCTCTTCCACAAAATTCTTCATCTGCTCCTGGCTCCAGGCATCTACGCTCTCTTCCAGCTTGATTCCCTTCTCTGCACAGTAATCTTCGATCAGCTTATCTGCACGGAATCTCTCGTGACACTCCTTACAATCCATCAGAGGATCAGAAAAGCCGCCCAGATGACCACTTGCTACCCAGGTCTGAGGGTTCATCAGGATCGCACAGTCCACACCTACATTGTAGGGATTCTCCTGTACGAACTTCTGCCACCATGCTTTCTTCACATTGTTCTTCAGCTCTACGCCCAGATTACCGTAGTCCCATGTATTGGCAAGTCCGCCATAAATCTCGGATCCGGGATATACGAATCCTCTCGCTTTTGCCAGTGCTACGATTTTTTCCATTGTTTTTTCCATAATAGTTCTGCTCCTTTATTTCATAATAATATAAGTATTATCTTCTGTATCGGAAGGTTCTACACTTCCATCTTCCTTCACTGCCGCCTTCGAAGTAACATACTGTGCTTTGCCGGGTCCAAAGATTCTCACCTTATCCTGCACAATCAGTATGTGGCTGTTTCCCATGCCAAAAATCTCAGACTTGCCTATGATTGTGCCGTCTTTTACGCTTGTAAGCTCCACATTCAGATCATATCCGGCTTCCTGAGCCTGGGCTATGGTTCCGTAAAACAGATCTTTGCCGAAATACTCTTTGTAGCAGGTAATGTCCCGAAATGTAAGCACCAGGACTACTTTTGGCACTTCTTTCGTCTCAGGCATCTTTACTGCCTGCGAAGTCTCACCCAACAATGCGATTGAAGACTCGGTCTCCGTCAGAGACACCATTACCACTGCATCCTCACCTTCCGCATTTTTACGGCTTTCATTAAACTTCGAAAGTTCATCCTCTACCATGGTTTCAAGCTCTGCCAGATCATAATAGTCCTTGTCAAAGTCCTCAACGATATAGGCAGTCACCTTCCCCTTACCGGTAACGGATATGGCAGGAACGGATAAGTCTCTCGGTACCTTACTCTGTCCGCATCCACCAAGAAGGGTGATCAGGCATAGAATACCGCACAGAAAAACTGCTATCTTTCTTGCTATTCTCATACAATTGCGCTCCTTTACGCGTTCCTACTTTTTTCTCCCTTATGGTAATATATCAAATCTTGGCGGATTTTTCAACAGAGAGTTTGCAATATTTCCAGACTTTTCAGTTCTTTTTCTATAAAACGGGTCCGATAAAGGGTACAAAGTGCCTCCAATTCTACCAAAACCTTATCCGTCACAGTGAAAGTATAAAGCTTTTCAATGGGACTCGCCACTATGTACTCCACTGCGTAAGCTGCACTTTCCCCCACCTTACGGTCAGTAGGAAGCCCGGGAAATTCACCATTTACGGCGATGGCCTTGATCTCATAGATGCATTTGACCAGCCGATCATCCAAGGACGGGGCACACAAAGCTCTCAGTGACTGGTATATCAGTTTCAGCATTTGCCGTTCATCATTATTCTCTCTAGTGTAATAATCTGCCAATTCTGCAAAATACAGCCCATAATAAGCACCGATATAGTCTGTCCGAAGTTCTTCAAAATAATTCTGAATGTCAGCTTCAGCCACCGTATAAGAGTTCTTACCTTCATAAAGTTTAAATATACCAAAGGAAAAAGGGTTGGTGGCTGCTGCCATTTTACTGCCGGGCTTTCTGGCCCCTCTGGCAAAGGCAGCTATTTTCCCTCTTTCCTTGGTCAGCAGGCAGATGCGCCTGTCGTATTCACCGACAGGCATCTGTCTTAGGATCATTCCTGTTACACATATAAATTCCTGCATGGTGCCGGACTCCCGCATCTAACTTCTTTGCTTCTTCACTCTCCCGATTTTCCTGCTTTGCATAAGCCAGATAATCGTCTATCTTTCCTGTATGAGTAAATTGCTGCCAGTAATTCAATGATTTCATCTGCTTCCCCCGTTTCGTATGGTCTTGACAGTGCCTTCACACATAAGTCTTAGGCGTCGCCTCATAGGATTAGGGTTCGCTTTTTTCATTTTTCTATGCATCCATATTTTGCTATGCACATATCTTTATGCATCCATATCTTTGGGATTATATCCAAAATTCTTCAAGAGGAAATCACTGTCTCTCCAATCTTTCTTTACCTTCACCCAAAGCTGCAGATTTACCTTACTTTCCAGCATATCTTCGATTTCCGGGCGTGCCTTGGAACCGATTTTCTTAAGCATCTGTCCACCTTTTCCGATGACAATGCCCTTGTGAGAATCCCGTTCACAGACGATGGTTGCCTCAATGTCCCAGATACACTTACGCATCTTCATCTGCTCAATGCTGACCGCGATTCCATGTGGGATCTCTTCCTCTAAAAGTCTCAGTGCCTTTTCCCGGATCAGCTCTGCCACGATCTGGCGCATGGGCTGATCAGTCACCGTGTCCTCATCATAAAAGGCCGGACCATAGGGCAAATATTTCAAAATGCACTGGATCAACACCTCTGTATTGTTTCCTTTCAGAGCAGACACAGGCACGATTTCCTGAAAATCCATTTCCTTTCGGTAGGTATCAATATATTCCAGCACTTCATCCCTTTTCACGGTATCGGTCTTATTGATGACCAGTATCACCGGTGTCTTTACTTTCTTTAACTGCTCGATAATGTGACGTTCTCCGGCACCGATGAAGTTGCTGGGCTCTACCAGCCACAATATCACATCTACCTCATTTAAAGTCCGCTCAGCCACATTTACCATGTAATCGCCCAGCTTATTCTTGGACTTATGAATTCCGGGTGTGTCCAGAAACACAATCTGCCCTTCCGGCAAAGTCAGAACCGTCTGTATACGGTTACGTGTGGTCTGGGGCTTATTGGACGTGATGGCGATCTTCTGCCCGATAAGATGATTCATCAGCGTGGATTTCCCCACGTTGGGTCTTCCGATCAATGTCACAAAGCCGGATTTGTATGATGGATTTTCACTCATTTTTCTTGTCCTCCACTGAAATGCTGCCTGACATGTTCATTGCAGCTTTCTTAATCTTATTGTTTGCCCAATGTCTTCGGATCAATAGTACAAACACGATAAGCACCACTGCCCAGATCACAAGGAAGGGACTGTTGACGGCCACCCAGATTACGATTTCTACAAAACCATCCTTAATGCTTACCAAACTGTCCACAAAACCGCCGGAAATCTGTTCCCAAACAGTCTCTTCCTTCACAGGTGTCAATTCTTTCACCTCATCAATTTCCAGATACACTGTACTGTAAGAAACCTGGTTGTCGTATGTACGAAGCTGTGATTCCATGCGTTCAATCTGATACCGCACATCAGATAAGCGCTTCTCGATGGTAATAATATCTTCCACACTCTCTGCCTTTTCCAAAAGTTCCAAAAGTCTCTTCTGCTCCGTCTGTAGTGCTTCCTTATGGCTGCTCAGATCCACGTATGCCAATGTCACATCATCCACCTTATCACTTCTGCGTACCACATTACTGATATTGGTCACTTCTGCCAAAAAGCTTTCCAACTTTTCTTCCGGCACTCTGATCGTCATACTGGCATTCCTGCTATAAGACCTGCCGGAATAAATACTGCCATTATAGGTATTCATATGCTCTACATACCCGCCACAAGCCTTGATCTGCTCGTTTAACCCCGCAAGCATCTCATCATATTCCTTGGTCTCCACTGTCATCTCCACAGTCTTGATCAACTTCCTATTGGCATCTTCCACCTGGGGCGCGGCACTATCAGATGACAGCCCCGCTTCCTTCTCCACCTTCACAGACTCCGTCACTTCCATCATGCCGGCATCTTCTCTGACCCCCTGATTCATGGCTGACTTGATTCCACCGGTACTGCTTGCCCCACAGCCCGCCAGCACACTGACTAACATCACACACAATAACCCAACCGCTAACCTTCTCTTCATAACTGCCTCCCTTTCCGCGCAAAATTACGCATCAAACATTATCATTTACAACTACAACCTTACATCCCCAACCATACAGCACATGCCCCTTACACTAAATTTTCTGTGTGCAGGAACAACCCTTCGGCGTTCTTAATCTTCTCTGCATTGCCCACCACGCACAGGAATTCATCCGCCATAAATGCACGGATATATTCAGCCAATTCCCTGATATCTTCAGACTTTGCGTTAAGCAGCTCATCTCTTTCCTTCTGCATGATCTCTCTGGTCAGCCCCGTCATATAGGCACTCAGGGAACTCAGCCCCTTGGCAGCCGGGTTCATGGGCATATCCAAATCACTCACTGCACCGATGATATACTGTGTCATGGTACGTTCATCTGCCTCAAACTGTGCGATTGTCTCTGCTGCACGTTCATAGACATCAATGGTTTTAGAAAGGTTGGGATCTCTGTAAGACACAAAATAGCAGTCCCCTGACTTTCCAAAGGTACACATACACCCGTAAGCACCACCCTTTACTCTCACATTTTCCCACAGATAACCATATCCCATCAGAACCTTAAGAGCCTTCAATGTGCCTTTATAAGGAAGCCCTTTCTTGCGAAAATTCCCGGCACGACACACATACTGCACCTGACCGGAGGTCTTAAAGCCTTCATTGCGCTTTTCCACAAGAGGTACAAATCGCCCTTTCTCTACAGGGCTAGTGTACAACTTCTCCTTCAAAGCCTTCACCGGTTCCTCTAACAGTGTAAGTCCTTCCCTGCTTCCCACAAAATCCACCATCAGATTCTCCGGTCTGAAGATCATACGACTAAGTTCTGACAGCTTCTGAACCAATTCCTCTTTCCGCTCCTCAAAATGGCCATCCAATTCACTGATCAACCTGTACAAAGGCACACCGGACAACATTTCACTGATCACACCGGAGATGCTTCCATAGGAAAGAGCCCTGCCGGCAGCCACACTGTGACCGGAATGCATCATCTGTGACTGCAGTCTCGACTTCCCTTCTGCCAAAATCTCATGCAGACGCTTGGTATCCGTAAAATCGCTGGTGAAGATCACTTCCTCCATAAGCTCTATAGCTTTTTTCAGATTCTCATACAGGGCCTTGGTCTTAATTTCAAGAGTCACTGTATGATCATCCAAATCTTCTATACGGCTGTATACATTATTTACTGCCGCCATACCACCGGTCACCATATTCATCTCGTTAAATAAGTCACTATAACTGTAATGCTCCGTATTCAGAAGACCCAGACATCCCTTCAGGATTCCGATATAAGGGAAATGACTCTCCAAAACATCATTTATCTTGAAGATCAATCGCAAGTAGCCGATACCGTTGGTAAATAAGTCATGGAACAACACCTTCGTGTCACCACCGGCATCTTTTATCCATATCTCCTCACTCACGAAATCAGCCGCTTCTTTTTTCATATCCGCTCTGGTTAGAAGGGGAAGCTTCTCTATATCTTCCTTGGCATCCTCAGCTTCTTGATAAGCTACAAGGTCCTTAGCTTTTCTGATAATGTCCTGAATCTCCCCGGCACTAAGGGAAGCCTTCTTTGCTGCCATCTCTTCCTGAAACAGCTTCTCTTTTGTATCTCCAAGTCCCTTCTTAGGAACCAATACTACAATAGAACTATGGGGATTATCCAACAGGTAATCACGGATCAGCTGCTCAAAATAGCCCTCCTTCACCTTACTGCGCATCCTCGCAAAAGTATCATTGGCCTCCACATGAATAAAAGGCTTGTTGTCATCATAAAGCCAGCTGTCCAAAATCTGCAGACCATACATAAGCCCCTTGGGATAAGAGCCAAAATCAGCTTCTCTATATTTAAACTCATAATAATTGATCCCTGCAAACAATGCCTTCTGATCAAGCCCCTTCTTAGCCAGATCACCCAGCACCGATCGAATCGTTGACAGGAAAGCCTCCTCCTGGCTCGCTTGTGCATGCTTTGCCACGATACTAAAATATGGCTGCAATATACCATTATCATAAATACTGTGTACATCCTTACCAATCCCCTGGTCGATCAGGGCCTGCTTCAAAGGCGCCCCCGGTGCAGAACATAAGCAATAGTCCATAATCTGGAATGCCACATACAGATCTCTATCAAGGCTGTCTCCCACAGACACATTATAAGAAAGATAGGTTCCTTCCTTCTCCTCTTCATCTTCCCCGATGGGATACTCCTTCACCACACGATTTACCTTGGCAAAAGAAGGCTGGAGTGTCAGCTGGGAATCCACTTTCAGTGCATCGAAAGCAGACAGATAATGCTCGTCAATAAAGGCAAGCTTCTCTGCCATATCCATATTACCGTACAGATAGATATAACTGTTAGAGGGATGATAATATGTTCTGTGAAACTCTAAAAACTGCTCAAAGGTAAGCTTTGGTATCACATCCGGATCTCCGCCGGATTCCACGCCGTAAGAAGTGTCCGGATACAGAGAATTCATCAACTCTCTCTCAAACACATCATCCGGGGAAGAAAATGCCCCCTTCATTTCATTATATACCACACCATTGATGGTCAGATCATCTTCCGGGCTTTCCATCTCATAGTGCCAGCCCTCCTGCATGAAGATCTGCTCCTTCTCATAGATATTTGGATAGAATACTGCATCCAGATACACATGCATCAGGTTCTGAAAATCCTTGTCATTACAGCTTGCCACCGGATAGACAGTCTTGTCCGGATAGGTCATGGCATTTAAAAACGTATTCAGAGAGCCCTTCACCAATTCCACAAAAGGATCCTTTACCGGAAATTCCTTGGATCCACACAACACAGAGTGCTCTATGATATGTGGTACACCTGTAGAATCCTTGGGCGGTGTGCGAAAACCAATATAGAACACCTTATTCTCATCATCATTTGACAACAATGCCACTCTGGCACCGGTCTTACGGTGTCGCAGAATATAACTCTCACTGTTCAGATCCTCAATTCTTTTCCTCGCAACGACCTCATAGGCCTGCAACGCTTCTATCTTCATTCCTTAATATTCCTCTCATTTTACTAAAATGTCATAAGCGCCAGCTTACTACAGGAAATCTCCTGAATCACCACGCCTTTTTCTTCTTTCTCCTTAGGCGTCATCTTCACAAACTGCTCGATGGGCATGATCTTTGTAGTATACACCTCTTTTTCACGTCCGGTCAAACCATTCTTCACTTCTATCATATTAAATTTTATCTTTAATTTAATATCTTTATATGTTTTGACCAATATGCCTTTATCAGTCAAATAATAAAAGTGACTCTCCAACGAACTCTCCGGATCCACATCCTGATAAACATAGCGTTCCACCATCAGCCGGAATTTAAACGGTATTTCTTCGTTATCTATAATCTCCTCAAAAGTGTATTTGGCTCCCAGATACAGCTGATACGTATCCTGCATCACATATTTATGATCTTCGTACACCTGCTTATTCATTTGGGTCTACCCCGATATACTCAATTTTGTTACCACTGATCCTGACAGCCTCCATGATTCGGGCCACAGACAAGCCACATTCCGAGGAGAGCTCCTCAGGGGTCACTTTTCTACGAAGCTCTTCTGAAAGCTCCTTGGCTTTTTCCATGACCTGATTCACCTTATCCACAGCTTTCTGGTCGATTTTTTCATTGGACGCATTCTCTGCAATATAGGCTTCCATGGCATCCATGACCATCTTCATCAGCATCCCCTGGGCCTCTGTGGCATTCTCAAGACATCCCAACATACCGGTACCTACTGCCAGTGCCACATTACCTTCACCGATCAAGTCTTCCAAGAATACACCCTGTCCGGCATACAGCTTGGCAATATCCACTACATCCTTCAGATATACCTCTGCCAGACGTCCCTGTGCATAGTTCTCTCCTGCCATGGCAGACAAAGTAATGGCTTGCTTCTCACCTTCACTTACATCTCCCAGAATCTGAATCTCCTTAAGATAATCCTCCAGATAATCCTTCTCTTCATCGGTCAGATAATCATCTATATTCACCGGCTCATTGATACCGATCTTGGCTTTCACCAGATAATCAAACACCATCTGTAACTGCTCATTGTCAAATGAAAGGGGTGCAAAAGCCTCCTTCACCTGCTCTTCACTGACACAATTTCCCTGCTCCTTGGCAAGCTTCTTTACCTGCTCTAAAGTCTTGGCAAACAATACTTCCTTATTCATTTTCGGTCTCCTTTACTTTATGTGCTCATGAGTAAACAAATGGTTCTGGCAGTATTCGTAGTTACCATTGCACTTGGAGCAGAAGCGGAATTCCAGTGAAGGGTCATCTTCGTCTGTTCTTCCACAAATGGCGCACTTATGCTTTGTCACACGGGTATTGCGCTTTACCTCACTGCGAAACTCCTGGCGTCTCTTAACCTGCTTGGGTGACATGGATAACCTTCCCTTTGAAGTGATCCAGAAAATCACAAAATTCATCAGGGAAGCCACTAGGGCAATCCGATAGAAAATATTGAACACTGCACTGCCCACACCGCCAAGTAACTGGATCAGCAAAAGCACTCCATAGGCCACGCCCATCCATTTCATCTTCACCGGGATCACAAACATCAAAAGCACCTGGGCATCCGGGAAGGTAGCCGCATATGCCAAGAAAATGGACATATTGATATAATACGTGCTAAATAGCGCAGAGGCAGTCTGTACCACGACAGGATTCACTTCTGCTCCCATAGTCCGTGCGATCAGCCAGTAAATAAGCAGGGCCAGAAAGCTACCGATGATGGTATAGAGCATACCCGAAAACAGGTATACATTATACCTGTACGTTCCCCAGATTCTCTCCAGGGAAGTACCCACACTATAATAAAAGAATAGCATAATGATCGTAAACAGATCCAGACTGTCAGGGGGAATCAGTACCCAGGTCACCAGCCGCCAGACTTGACCGTGCAGGATGGCATAAGGATTCAAAGTGAGAAGACCCACGATACCCGGTGCAGCTACCTGGATGACATAACCGATCACGTAACAGACGATCAATACAAGAGACAGATTCCTTATCGCATATTTTCCAAACTTCCGTTCAAAATTACTCATTTTCAATGACTCCTTACCATAAAATAAACATAACTAAAATAAATATAACTAGTAGTTATTATTTTACCATTCTCTTGGCCATAAGTAAACCAACTACTTTCATTTTTATGGAAAAAATAGGTTTCTAAAGAAAATTTAATAAATTTTAGCAAAATTTTTACATTGCGTTCGATGTTACAAAGGGTTTGTTCGTTGCAATTTGCAGAAAAGTGGTGTAAAATGTCATGTGGTATAGTATTTTATTTATGAAAGGGCAGCATGTATGAGAAATGAAATGATAGATAGGAGCGAGGGAGCTGTGGAGGATATCTTTCGGTTAGGGATTGATATTGGGTCTACTACGGTGAAGATCGCGATTATTGATGAAGCCCATGATATATTGTTTGCTGATTATGAGAGGCATTATGCGAATATTAGGGAGACGTTAGCTTCGCTTTTGAGGAAGGCGTATGCCAAGCTTGGGAATATAGAACTTCATCCGATGATTACGGGGTCGGGGGGACTGACGCTTGCAAATCATTTGGGGGTGCCGTTTAATCAGGAGGTGATTGCGGTGGCGACGGCTTTGCAGACTTTGGCGCCTGAGACGGATGTGGCGATTGAACTGGGTGGGGAGGATGCGAAGATCATTTATTTTGAAAAGGGGAATGTGGAGCAGAGGATGAATGGGATCTGTGCGGGGGGCACAGGGTCATTTATTGATCAGATGGCTTCGCTTTTGCAGACGGATGCTTCGGGATTGAATGAGTATGCGAAGGGGTATCAGTCGTTGTATACCATTGCGGCACGGTGTGGGGTGTTTGCGAAGACGGATATCCAGCCGTTGATCAATGAGGGGGCTACAAAGGAGGATCTGGCGGCTTCTATTTTTCAGGCGGTGGTGAATCAGACCATCAGTGGGTTGGCTTGTGGGAAGCCTATCAGGGGGCATGTGGCTTTCTTAGGTGGGCCCCTTCACTTTTTGTCGGAACTGAAAGCGGCATTCATCAGGACGCTTAAGTTGGATGATGAACATATGATTGATACGGACAATTCTCATTTGTTTGCAGCCATTGGGTCTGCACTGAACGTGAAGGAAGATGTTACATATACGCTTAAGGAAATGGTGGGCAAGCTTTCCTCTGAGATCAAAATGGAATTTGAGGTGGAGCGTATGGAACCGCTCTTTACCTCTGAAGAAGAATATGATACTTTTGTAAAGCGACATGCCAGTCATCGTGTGGGAACCGGTGATTTAAGTTCTTATCACGGGAAGGCATTCTTGGGGATTGATGCAGGATCCACTACCACAAAGATTGCGTTGGTTTCAGAAGACGGTTCTTTGCTTTACTCTTTTTATAGTAATAATGACGGTAGTCCTTTACATACCGCCATCCGTTCGCTGAAGGAGATTTATGAGTTACTGCCGGAGGATGTGGAAATTGTGAGGTCCTGCTCTACCGGGTACGGCGAAGCTTTGATGAAAGCAGCATTTCTTCTGGATGACGGTGAGGTGGAGACAGTGGCTCACTATTATGCTGCTGCGTTTTTTGACCCTAAGGTGGACTGTATCTTAGACATCGGCGGTCAGGATATGAAATGTATCAAGATCAAGAATCAGACGGTGGACAGCGTGCAGTTGAATGAAGCCTGCTCTTCCGGCTGTGGGTCTTTTATTGAGACTTTTGCCAAGTCTCTGAATTTCAGTGTGCAGGATTTTGCCAAGGAAGCTCTGTTTGCAGCCCACCCAATCGATCTGGGCACCCGTTGCACGGTATTTATGAACTCTAAAGTAAAGCAGGCCCAGAAGGAAGGTGCCTCTGTGGCTGATATTTCCGCAGGCCTTGCTTATTCTGTTATAAAAAATGCCCTGTTTAAGGTGATCAAGGTATCTGATGCCTCTGAACTGGGTCGAAACATTGTAGTACAGGGCGGAACCTTCTATAATGATGCCGTTCTTAGAAGCTTTGAAAAAATTGCAGATTGCGAAGCCATCCGCCCGGATATCGCCGGTATCATGGGTGCTTTTGGTGCTGCTCTGATTGCCAGAGAACGCTATGAAGAAGGATTTCAGACCACCATGCTTTCTTACGAAAAGATATGCGACCTGAAATTTGAGACCAGCATGGCCAAGTGTAAAGGTTGCACCAATAACTGTCGACTGACCATCAACCGCTTCTCCGGTGGCAGGCAATATATCTCCGGCAACCGCTGTGAACGAGGCATCGGAGGCAATAAAAATGCAGGCAAAGTGCCCAATCTGTTTGACTACAAGCTCCACAGACTCTTTTCCTACCCTTCTCTGGATGCAGACAAGGCTCCCAGAGGTACGGTAGGCATCCCCAGAGTTCTGAATATGTATGAAAACTACCCTTTCTGGCATACCTTTTTCACCAAATTGGGGTACCGGGTGATCCTTTCTCCCAGCTCCAACCGTAAGATTTACGAACTGGGCATCGAATCCATTCCCAGTGAATCAGAGTGTTATCCGGCCAAGCTGGCACATGGTCACGTGACCTGGCTGATAAAACAGGGTGTACAGTTTATTTTCTACCCATCTCTGTTCTACGAACGCAAGGAATTTGAAGATGCCAATAACCACTACAACTGCCCTATCGTCACCTCTTATTCTGAAAATATCAAAAATAACGTGGACGAGATCAGCCGGGGCGAAGTAGCTTTTCGCAACCCCTTCCTGTCCTTTAGAGATCTGGATACGGTAACGAAAGCTCTGATCTGCGAGTTTACCGAACATTCACCTGCTGAGATCACAGAGGCTGCAAAGGAAGGCTGGCAAGAGATGGCAAATGTCCGCCTTGATCTGCAGAAAAAAGGAGAAGAAGTCTTAAAATACCTGGAAGAAACCGGCAAACGGGGCATCGTTCTGGCCGGCCGTCCTTATCATATCGACCCGGAGATCAACCACGGTATCCCTGAGCTGATTACCTCCTATGATATCGCTGTGTTAACAGAGGATTCCATCTCACACTTGGCAAATCCGGAAAGACCTTTGATCGTTTCCGACCAATGGATGTACCACTCCAGACTCTACGCCGCTGCAAGCTACGTAAAAACCGTTGACAATCTGGATCTGATCCAACTAAACTCCTTCGGCTGCGGCCTTGACGCCGTGACCACAGACCAGGTAAGTGATATCCTGTCCGGTTCCGACAAGATTTACACCTGCTTAAAGATTGACGAGGTCAACAACCTGGGAGCCGCCAGAATCCGCATCCGCTCCCTATTATCCGCCCTGCGCGTGAGAGAGAAGCTTGGAAAGACCAGAACCATAAGGTCTGCTGCCATCCAAAAAGTACCCTTCACCGAAGAAATGCGCCAAAACTATACGATCCTGTGCCCCCAGATGTCTCCCATCCATTTTGAGATACTGGAGCCTGCTTTTCGTGCCTGCGGATACAACTTTAAAGTCTTAGACAACGACAACAAGCATTCCGTGGATGTAGGCCTGAAATATGTAAATAACGACGCCTGCTACCCTTCCCTTCTGGTCGTTGGCCAGATCATGGAAGCACTGCTTTCGGGCAAATATGACCTGCATAAAACTGCCATTATCATGACCCAGACAGGCGGCGGCTGCCGCACCACCAACTACGTGGGCTTTATTCGCCGTGCCCTGCAAAAAGCCGGCATGGAACAGATACCCGTAATCTCCCTGAACCTGGGCGGCATCGAGACCAATCCCGGTTTCCACTTAAATGCAGACCTTATGCTTCGCATTGCCATCGGCGCCCATTTCGGCGACATCTTCATGCGCTGCGTCTACCGCATGCGCCCCTACGAAGCCACTCCCGGCAGCGTCAACGAAGTACACCGCAAGTGGCTGAAAGTCGTACAGGAATATGTATCTGCCAAACACATAAACCTGCTGCGATTCAACTCCCTGTGCAGAGAAATCATCCGAGACTTTGACCGGATCCCTCTTCTGGACATCAAGAAGCCCAGAGTGGGTATCGTGGGTGAGATCCTAGTAAAATTCTCTCCCGCCGGCAACAACCATCTGGTAGAACTGCTGGAATCAGAGGGCGCAGAAGCCGTGGTACCCGACCTGATCGACTTCATGCTCTACTGCTTCTACAACCAGATTTACAAGGCAGAACACTTAGGAACCAGCAAGAAATCCGCCAGAGTAAGCTCCCTTGGCATTTGGGCCATCGAGCATATCCTCCGCGGTGCCACCATAAAAGAATTTAAGAGAAGTAAGCACTTTACACCACCTACTCCCATCCGTGAAATCGTGGAATTTGCCAAACCAATCGTATCCATCGGTAACCAGACCGGAGAAGGCTGGTTCTTAACCGGTGAAATGGTGGAACTGATCCATGACGGCGTACCTAACATCGTCTGCACCCAGCCCTTCGGCTGCTTACCCAATCATGTGGTCGGTAAAGGAGTTATCAAAGCCTTAAGACAGCACTACCCTGAATCAAATGTAGTCGCCATCGATTACGATCCCGGTGCCAGCGAAGTAAACCAATTAAATCGCATCAAACTCATGCTGTCCACCGCCCAAAAGAACTTAACACGCCAAACGGTACTATAAATTGCCGCAAACCGCCGCCAGGGCAGGACTGACACGCCTTCGGCAGGGGGATTTCAGGGGGCGGTAAGCGCTAGGAGATTTGACATCTGTAAAACCGTTAGAGTTACTTAGGGTTCCGGATTCACAAAAATGGAAGT
>JAZQGM010000130.1:0-45908 GCA_045540075.1 Acetatifactor sp.
GCCACAATCTGCCAGATCAGCCGCTTGTTGGTCCTTTTCACATTCCACTTACATTGCCTGCTAAATGGAGAAAAATTAAATTCAAAATCCTCCCCTTCATAGGTAAGCTGCATCAACAGCTTCTGTTTCAACCGAAACCAAAGAAATCTGGATTGGCATCCGTCAATGGCAAAGGCAGAGTGTTTCAACTCCCTGCCGGTGCGCTCACTGGTCAAATGGCTTGAAGCCAGCTGTAGCCAGGGTGATGGAAAACTGCTTCCCCAATGCTTGTCTGCATAACCATAGCTTTCCTTGGGATTCACTTCATAAGTGACCCCATCCAGCGTGATGGTGCCCTGATACTGAGCCTTAATGCCTTCCCCATGCCAGAAGGTTTCCAAGGCATTGGCCGCACTGCGAAAGACATCTGCCAGCCGCCCGGTGTGACAGGCAATGGACTTACGGATCTTCAAATCCCACTCCATACATCCTTCATCCGTCATATTAATTTTTCGTCTGGCATTCTCATGAGACACATTCACACATCCAAAGATATATTGTTCGCTGAAAAAATTCTCTCCAAACTGAAGCACAAAAGGATTCAAAGCCACCTTCAGCTGGGTCAGAGGATAAAACTGATGTAGCTGTATGGCCGGTGCACCGCCATCTCCAGGGAATGCCCCAACCTTCATCATCAGATAAGAAGGCCGGATGCCCTTCTTTCGGTTGGCTGGCAACTGCCCCAGAATCGGTTTACTGCCTCCCAGTGACGGATTCATGATCAAATACTCTATAAAAAATACCCTGCGCTCCCCCGTCTCAGCCTGCGTGGCACTGAAAGAATGAAACCAACGCATATAGCCCTTCTTTGAAAGGGATCCACAGAGCAGATATGCATTTCTGGACAAATCAGAGATATTCATTGGTATTAGCCCTCTTGCGTACGAATGCTAGATATCGTGTGTACCTCTTTATTATAATACTATATATGGGAAAAGACAATAGGGAATTTAATAAAATAGCTTGCTGCGTCATCTCCACGATCTAGCTTTTATCGGCGTTTAAGGGAGGAAAGGGAACTATCTTAACCACCCGCCTGTCATAACTCACCACCCCATTGACTTCTTCCTCAATATCCGAAAGCTGTGTATACACCCCGCCACTAAGCCCTGCCTTTTCTAAGGGCATCAGCTGCTGTGTGATCAGTGCATCATAAGCTTTTTGCAGTTCTTCACAGTTCTCGTATTTCTGATACCCATAAATTCGATCCACGCTGGAGTGGCCAGGGATATGGCAGGCGTACCCACCATATTCAGAGATGACACAGGCTCTGTCACTTTCCGGTTCTGCCTTCAGGCGGCGGAAGTAGTTATGGATACTTCGAAAATCACCGCATCCTTGGTCAAACCATCCGCTGGTGGCATCCACAGGGCGGGTGGGGTCTTCTTTTTTCATTAGTTCACAGACTTTTGCAGCATCAAATTGTCCCCAGGCTTCATTAAAGGGAACCCACACTGCCAGAGAAGGCACATTGTATAGGTGTCTGATGGTTTCAGCGCATTCTGTCAGCCATTCTTCCCGGCCTTCTTCATCTGCCCGGGCTAAGAGGCGGTAGTGATGGTCGGCCAGATGGCGGCCGGCCCATGGCAGCAGGGTGGGGAGGTAGCACACGTAAGGCATGTTGTATTTGGTGCCGCCGTTTACCATGTCCTGCCACACAATCATGCCTAGGCGGTCGCAGTGATAGTACCACCGCAGGGGTTCAATCTTGATGTGTTTGCGCAACATGTTAAAGCCTAAGTTTTTGGCAAGCCGGATGTCATATACAAAAGCTTCGTCGCAGGGGGCAGTCATCAGACCGTCAGGCCAATAGCCCTGATCCAGCAGGCCGTGGAGGAACAGAGGCTTGTGGTTTAAGCAAAATCGGGCAATGCCTTGGTCGTCTTTTTCCACAGTGAAGCTTCGCATGGCAAAATAGCTGTGGATAAGATCCGCATCTGCCCGGATATGCAGAGGATAAAGGTGTGGGGTGTCAGGGGTCCAAGGGAACAAGTCTGTTGCCTCGGGCAGTCCAAATATTAGCTTGGTAATGTGATAGGGTGCTTCCGGGGCTGTTTGGGCGGCAGTGGCTGAGCCTGTGTCTGTAGTTGCACAAATATTTCCCGGGCAGCAGGACAGAATGGGATAAAGTCTGCCCTTATCGTCCGTCAGCGTGATGTTTGTAAAAGGTTGCATACTTGTAAGTCGTAATTCGCAGGTTCTTAGGTCAAAGTCCGGTGTAAGGCACATGTCGGTGACATAGTGATCCGGTACCCATTCATACCACACGCTTTGCCAAATGCCACTCTGGGCAGTGTAAAACATGCCGCCGCGCTTTAAGGTCTGCTTGCCACGGGCGTGGTAGGAGGTGTCGCTTACGTCGCGGACGCGTATCTGAATCAGAAAGGACGAGGCGTCACAAGAAGACACTGGTAGTTCCACGCTAAAAGGAAGATACCCACCCATATGGTAAGCTGCATGTACACCATTTATGTACACATCCGCCTCCTGGTCCACTGCATCAAAATGTAGCAGGCAACGAGAAAGTGGTGCGTCCGGCTTTTCCAATGTAATGAGACGTTGGTACCATAAGTATTCGTCAGGTTTCAGCTGCCTGTTCACGCCGGAGAGCAGACTTTCCGGGGAAAAAGGCACCAGAATCTCACCTTCAGGGGAAAAGGGAGCACCGGGAATGATTGGTGTGTCCATTTTGGTAAAGCAATACTCCCAGTAACCGTTCAGCATCTGATAATGGTCTCTGCGCATCTGAGGTCTGGGGTATTCCTCCCATACATGCTCGGGGTCAAGGTGTTCACCCCAAGGTGTGTAGAGGATGTTAAGTTTATCTTCTTCATGGGATTTACTGATATTTTCAAGGGCATTTTTTAAGTTCATTATAGTACCTTTCTGTGCTGGTGCGTGTTGCTAAGTGTTTACCATAAGCATACCAGAAAAACAGCAAAAAGAAAAGCAAAACAGGACATGATTTCTCATGCCCTGTTTATCATATAAGAGGGGGGAGTTGAAAAGTTATTATGAAAAGGTACTTAAGGAGTTCCTTTTCATGTATTTAGGATAGCAGGAGAATGTGTCCAAAGTGTGTACATCTGCTAAAGGTTTCATAAAAAAAGAATTAATAGTTGATAAGAATCAAAATTCCTTTTATAATGTCTTTGGAGGAATGATTATGAACATTTTAACAGTTGAAAATATAACAAAAGCATATGGAGAGCGGAAGCTTTTTGACAATGCGAATTTTTATCTCCAGGAAGGGGAAAAGGCTGGAATCATCGGGATCAATGGAACTGGTAAATCCACACTTTTGAAAATCATTGCAGGGCTGGAGGAGCCGGATGAGGGAAGGGTGGTAAAGGCCAACAATACGGTGATTCGTTTTCTGCCCCAGAACCCGGTTTTTCTTAAGGAGGATACGGTGCTGGAGGCGGTTCTTAAGGATAACAAAACAGCAGACAATGAAAGCTATATTGAAGCAGATGCCAAAGCCATGTTGACCAGACTGGGTGTGGACAACTGGGATCAGCCCTGCGGTGAGCTGTCCGGGGGGCAGAAGAAGCGGCTAGCGCTGGTGTCGGTGCTGTTATCTCCGGCTGAGATCCTGATTCTGGATGAGCCTACCAACCACTTGGACAATACTATGGCAGACTGGCTGGAGGATACTTTGCGAAAAAGGAAAGGGGCGGTGATCATGGTGACCCACGACCGCTATTTTCTGGACAGTGTGTCTGACCGTATTATTGAGATTGACAAGGGACATATTTATTCTTATGAGGCCAATTATTCCGGGTATCTGGAGCTTAAGCTTAAGCGGGAGGAGATGGAAGAGGCGTCCCAGCGTAAGCGTGAGACCATCCTTAGAAATGAATTAAAATGGGTACAGCGTGGAGCAAGGGCCCGCTCTACCAAGCAGAAAGCCAGATTACAGCGTTATGAGGAATTAAAGAACACCCAGGGACCGGTGAAAGATGGACAGGTGCAGCTTTCTTCTATCTCTACCAGGCTGGGGCGGACTACGGTGGAACTGGAGCATATTTGCAAAAGCTATGGGGAAACTGTGCTGATCCGGGATTTTACTTATATTTTCCGAAAGGATGACCGGGTGGGCTTTATCGGTCGGAACGGTTGCGGAAAGTCTACGCTGATGAAGATACTCACCGGGCAGTTGGAGATGGACAGTGGACGATTGGAAGTCGGGCAGACGGTAAAGATCGGTTACTATGCCCAGGAGCTTGGGACAGAGCAGATGAATCCGCAGAAGCGAGTGACCGATTATATCCGGGATGTGGCGGAGTATGTGGACACGCCGGAGGGGAAGGTCAGTTCGGCTAGGATGTTGGAGCGGTTTTTATTTGAGGGGGAAGATCAGTATGGGCTTGTGGGCAAGCTTTCCGGTGGGGAGAAGAGGAGGCTTTATTTGTTAAAGGTGCTGATGGGGGCTCCCAATGTGCTGATCCTGGATGAGCCTACCAATGATTTGGATATTGCTACATTGCGGATATTGGAGGATTATCTGGATACCTTTGCCGGTATTGTGATCGTGGTGTCCCATGACAGATATTTTCTGGATCGTACAGTGCGCAGAATCTTTGCCTTTGAAGAGGGTGGCAGGCTTGTGCAGTATGAGGGCGGTTACACTGATTATGCAGCCAGGAAACAGGAGGAGGCGACAGGCGTAAGTTTAGCAGGTGCAGTCCCGGCTGGTAGTCGGCCGGGTCGTGATGGGGGACAGGCAACCGGTGAAAGTAGCAAAAGCGGTTGGAAAGACGGACAGAGGAAAAAGCTGCGCTTTACTTATCAGGAGCAGAAGGAGTATGAAACCATCGAAGGTGTGATCGCGAAATTGGAGGATACACTGGAAGAAATTGAGCGCAAGATTCCGGAAGCAGCCAGAGATTTTGTAAAGCTGAATGAGTTGACCATGCAGAAGGAGGAAACGGAAGAAGCACTGGAGGAGAAAATGGAGCGTTGGATGTATCTGGAGGACTTAGCAGCCAGAATTGAGGCAGGAGAAATGATTTAATTAAATTTGCAGGAAAAAGTATAATTGTATTGATATTTTACTTGAAATAATTATTATTGTATAGTAAAATCAAATTATATTAATTTTCCACCGAGGACAAGAGGAGGTACTATAATGGGTAAATTTGTAATTAAGAAGACAAACACCGGCGTGAAATTTGATCTGAAGGCTACTAACGGACAGGTGATCGCTACTTCTGAGGTATATACTTCTGATGCAGCATGCAAGAATGGTATTGCAAGCGTACAGAAGAATGCTCCTGTAGCAGCTGTAGAGAATCAGACTGTTGAAGGTTATGCCACCGAGAAGAATCCGAAATTCGAGGTATATACTGATAAGGCGGGCGAGTTTAGATTCCGTTTGACAGCTACCAATGGTCAGGTAATTGCAGTCAGCGAAGGCTACAAGGCTATTGCCAGCTGCTTAAATGGTGTGGAGTCTGTTAAGAAGAATGCACCTGAAGCTGAGATCGTAGAAGAATAATCCGTAAAGGAAAACATAGGGAATAAAAAGGGAGCGGCCTGATTGTGATATTCAGGTACGCTCTCTTATTCGTCAGTCTTCAATATTCTGATCGGCTGCAACAGCAGACACTACAGAAGATACCACAGCCACTATTACGGCAATAATAACAATCAGAAGCCCGCCGGCTAGTACTACCATAAACATTGATTTATAATCTCCTTTCTGTTCTGTTGCCTAATCTCTTATACATCTATTATACACCTTTTTCGAAAAAAAGAAACCCTTTTTTCACGCAAAATGCTTGCAGAGAGACTTGAGTAAAAGTTGTACAAAAAAATGGCATTCGTCAAAATGACGATTTCAGAGAAACTATAATAAATGCTGGAAAAAGTACTCTGAAAAATTGCACAAATGAATCTGCCGAGTTCAAAAGTTTGGTAAAATCCCACAAGTAAAAAAGGCTGCAACTTCGTTGACAAAGTGAGAAAAAAGGAGTAAAGTGACAATCACTCAGTAACGATTTCTTACGTCTGGCGGTATCCGCCGAATTTTCAAAGCATTAGTAATGGGAGAAATGATAGTAAGATATTTGATAGTAAGTAATAAACAGTTGCAACTGTGATAAGTTTTTAAAGTGTTCGAACCACAATTTATTTTTGAAAGGCATATCACGAAGAAATCGATTACTGAGATGCTCATAGGAAAGGAGGTTAGACAAACGGATAACAGTAAAAGAATCCGGTTCTCCACTCTGGAAGAGCGTTTGGAACGTCTGGTAAATGATTACACCACCAGAAAGCAGACTTCGCTCATTCAGATGAAGAAGGGAATTATCAGCAGAGAAGCTTTTCTGGTGGAAGCCGGGCAGTATATTGAGGAATATTTTGAAGTGACAGTACCGGAGAAGGAAGAGCTGCTGTTAACCTTCGAGCAGTATATCTTTGGATATTCCAGACTCTCGCCGCTTATAGATGATAAAGAAGTATCTGATATCAGAATCGTCAGTCATGATAATGTCCGCGTAAAGCGAAACGGTAGAAGAGGCGATGCAGGTATTACCTTTCAATCGGAGAAAGAATACAGGCAATTTATTGACTATGTGGCCACCAAGAATCAAGTGAATATATCCAATATGAATGCGATTCAGCGATTTACGGACACGGAGAGTCATCCTGATTTCATCCTGAGATTTACGGTATCCATGCCTTTGCTAAATACTTATAAGGAGCCTTATTTATGCATCCGTAAGGTTCCTAAGGATTTTCCGCAGATGAAGGAATTGATCACACGTAATATGATGGATGAAGAGACTGCCCGGCTTCTGGTTCAGAGATTCAGGCAGGGTTCTACTCTGATCTGCGGAGGTAACTCATCCGGTAAGACGACTTTGTTAAATGCGCTAAAAGAAACATTGCCCGACAACATGGCGATTCTGGTGGCGCAGCAGGCAGATGAGTTGACCACGAAGTATCATCCGGATATGATGTTTCTGCATTCTCTTCCGGGAAACGGAGAAAGTCAGGTCAGTTATGATCTGAAAAATATCAGTATTGCAGGGCTTACCATGGACGTAGATTTTTTTATCATCGGCGAAGTGAAGGGAGCAGAGGCCTTGTATTTATTGAATGCTGCTTATACGGGGCAGATCTGTGCGGCGACGATTCATGCGCCATCAGCAGATAAAGCTCCCAATAAGCTGGTGGATTATGCAATGTATGACAGCCGTTATTCCAGAAATGAACTGATGAAAATGATGGATTGTTTTCAGACGTTGGTTTTTATGGAGAATTATCAGGTGAAGCAAATTTATGCCGGCTGTGGCTGGGATGAACAAAAGCAAGATTTGATGTATGAAAGAATACGATAGGAGAAAGTAGTATGTGGTTTAAGATCGTTTTGGGTATTTGTCTGTATGCAGCGTTTTTTATGCTTTTTGTATGGCTCGGTTCGGAAAGTATGATCAGAAGGCTGATGCATCGGACATTTGAATCCATGGATGCGGCTGCCAGACAAAGGGTGCATGAAAACAGGCAATTGTTAACTGTGCTGCAGGAGAGGAGAGGATTTCTGTATCGGGTGGAGCAGAGGCTTGTTTATAGCGGATTGACTTCTAAATATCACTTTTTAACGCCTGAACTGTGGATCCTGGGAAATCTGGTACTTAGTGCAGCGGGATATTTCATCGTACTGATCTGCAGCGGAAGCTTTTTGGCAGCTTTGTCGGTGCTTGTAGGAATGCAGGTACTTAGGAGTGGGCTGGAGAGTGCATTGATGGCGAGAAATTATAGGGCAGTAAATGAGAACTTAATGAAATTTCTTGATTTCCTGGGCAATTATAGTATCACTGTCGGTGAGGTGACCGGAATTCTGAACCAGATTAGTAAGTATCTGGATGAACCGCTTCACAGTGTGCTGGATGAGTGTTATTATGAGGCCCAGACCTCCGGGGATGTGAGTCTTGCGCTGTTGTCCATGGCAGAGAAGATAGAGCATCCAAGGTTTAAAGAATTGGTGCGGAATATGGAAATCAGCTTGCGGTATTCGGCTGATTTCACCACATTGGTAAGCAGTAGCAGAAGAGCGGTGCGGGAACATATGAGGACCAGGCAGGAGCGAAAGTCTCTGGTCAATGAGGCACTGGTCAATATGTTGATTCTGTTGGGGATGTCGGTAGTTATCTTAGTGATAGTGGAGCAGTTAATCAAGACCTCCATGAAGCAGATTTTGTTTGAGACGTTGCCGGGAAGGATCAGTTTGGCAGTAATCATTACAATATTTGTGCTACTGTATCGTCAGATACGCAAGTTGGATCGATAAGGCGGTGACAAGAATGGACTTACAGAGAATTCAAATGATAGTCAGGATAATCAGTGTTGTGATTGCAGTCATGACAGCCTCTTTGATTCTGATTGTGGCAGCTACTTGCAGGCCGGGAAAGCTTTTGCTTCAGACTTATGAGGAGATTAGTGCCGGACTTAAGAAGAGTAGGAACGGATTGTTTGATTACCGAAAGCTAGAGGCCTTTCTGGAAAGGAATGGTGCAGACTTCCATTTTGGGAGGTGGATCAGTCCTATCAGTTATATGGTGGTTCGGCTTATGGCGGCAGGAATTGGCATGCTTCTGGGCGTATATTATGAAGTATGGCTGGGACTTATTTTGGCAGTGATATTTTTCTTATTGCCGGACATGATGTTAGTTTGGCTGAATGGTAAGGATAATGAGCGAATGCTGCCTGAACTGAAGCTGGTATATAATGCCATGTCTATGCAGATTAAGGCCGGTGTGTATGTTACAGATGCACTTGCAGAATGTTATGGAAGTGTGCGAGAGGGCAGGCTTAGGGAAGCTTTACTTACTTTGTCCGGTGATATCACCATGAAAGCTGATGTGGAAGAAGCGTTGGAAGGATTTCAGGCTAAGTTTGACAATCAATATATAGATGCTCTTTGCATTACCATATTGCAGGCTTTGGAGTCCGGACAGGCAGTAGATCTGCTTTCAGATATTGGGGAGCAGATCAAAGATATGGAAGTTACGATCATGAGCCGCAAGAAAAGTAATCTGGACAGGAGTATTACCTTCTATCAGTTAGGTATCCTGTCGGCCATATTGGTTGTTGTATTATATGCCTGCGTGGTACATATGATGGCAGCGGTAGTGAACTTCTCATAATAGAAAATTGTGAAAAGACAACTGAATAGAGAGATAGATGTACAAAAAAGATAAAATGGAGGAAATAACAATGTATTACAGATTAATCGCAGCAAAATATAGTTTTTTAAATAAGTGTGAAGAGTTTAAGGAGAAGTGCCTGGAAGCAAAGCATCCCGGTATTGACGGTATCCTTGTGACAGTGGGTTTGTGTATTATTGCGTTGCTTTTGTGTGTATTTATGAAGGAGCAGTTAACCAACTTTATTAAGACAATTGTAGGGGAGATGACCCAAAAAGCCAGTTCTATTCTGGGGACTCCAATTACGCCGTAGGCTTAAAATGAGGTGGCCGATGTATAAAATCAAAGATGATCATTGGCGCAAGTGCCATAAAGGCTCTGTGGCAGATGTGATGTCAGTAGGAATTTGCGTGATTGCAATGACTGTGCTTATGCTGGCATACACTGGCAGTATACAATTGTTAAACAGCAAGTCCCAGATCGATCAGATAGCCAGAAAGTATATTCTGAGAATGGAAACGGTGGGGTATCTGACGGGGACGGATCGTCTGGAGATGACACAAGAGCTTACTGCATTGGGAGCTACGGAGTTGGACTATACAGGAAGTACGTTGAATCGTGTAGCTTATGGTTCGACGATTTCCTTGGTGATTCGTGGGAAAATTCCGGGCCGGAGCGTTGTGACAGGCAGTAGTTTGTTTGATACAACACAGAAGATAGCTTTGTATGAGTTTGAAGAACAAAGAATATCTACAGCGAAAAACTGATTGATGGAGGTAGTGGAATACAGCCTGAAGCGTAAGTAAATTGTGCGGCTGCTTCAGGCTGCCCCTTTTACCGGACCTTTTATTGGAGGATGGAATGCGTAGAATGAAATGGAATAAGCGGACGGGAAAAGTTGAAATTTTTGTAGGAATGTATATGGTGGTTTTTCTGCTGATTCTTTTAAGTGTTCAGTTACAGATGAGAATTTTTATGGCAACGAGTACATATATGGAGGATGCCCTGGCTGCGTCCAATCTTGCATCAGCAGTGATAGATGTGCGAGAGTATGGTATGACGCATATTGTAAAGATAGCATCACCGGATGATGCCTTTGAGCTATATTGCGAAGCACTTAAGCAGAATCTGTCTTTGAATGATGAATGGGAAAGTGGCAAGAAGGACTTGATTTATGGACAAGTAGAGATATTAAAATATGAAATATATAACGTAGAGAAAAATAATATTACAATATATTCTTATGGTACAGAAGGGGAGTATGTCCGGGCACTTCCCAATGGATTGGGAAGTGTATACACACCGGATGGCGTTCTTGTGGAGTCTACATCTGTATACAGTAAGATCAGGTTCCCGGTAAAGGGAATATTAGGAATAGAGATAGATGCTAAGAAGGATAAGACGGTGGATATTGTCAGCAATCTGGTGAACAAGTCAGGAGGAGTGTAAATGAAGAAAGACAGGAAAGAGAAGAAAAATATATTGCCCAAAGCGGCAGCAGGGGCTCTTTTGGCGGCAGTGATCGTATTTTGTATTATGTTAAATGTGGAGAAGAATGCTATGGCAGCATATGAAAAAGGTAAAATTATTGTGGCAGCCAAAGATGTGGCCCAAGGAGTTGTTTTGACACCGGAGAATGCAGATACATACCTGGAAGAGAAAGAAATTGATAAAAGTCTGATTCCGCAGGCTGCTATCATAGATAAGGAACTGATATATCAGCAGATAACGGTTCAAAAGTTGGACAAGGGAACTATGATAACAGAGGCAATGCTGCAGGACTTGGATAAGATGATGCAAAATATGACAGAACCGGTTATTGCCGGTTTTAAAGCGGATGACTTATATCAGGTGGTCAGTGGTACCTTGAGAAGCGGAGATCGAATTCATATCTATACAGTGGATGCAGAAACCCAAAGTACCTACCTGGTATGGGAGAATATTTTTATCCGGGAGGTCTTTGATGGTTCCGGTGTGAAGATTGGTGCAGATGATACAGTGACAGCGGCCCAGAGAATTAATATTTTGATGGAAAAAGAAAATGTAGAACAGTTCTATTCGGAGCTTGCAGCAGGATCGTTACGGGTAGTGAAAGTAATGGAAGTAAATGGAGCAAAATAGGAGGTAGGCATGAAAAAGGGTATTGGGAAGGTAATTGTGATAATTATAGTCTGTCTGTGTCTGACTGCGTGCAGTAAGAAGCAGGAGATTATCGCACAAGACATTGTGTATGGAGATACGTGTGAAGAAAATGGGCACCACATGGAAGTGCAATGGTATGGAGATCCGCCGGATTGTACGAAAGGTGGTTATCGTGCAGTTATATGCAAAATATGTGGCTGGGTTGATGAAGAAGCTTGCAGCAGTGTGGAACCATTAGGACACATGCCACAGGCAAAGGAACTGATGCATGGCAACTGCAGGGAAGATACGATTATTGTATATACTTGTACAGTGTGCGGAGAAGAGACCGGCTATGACAGATATCCGGAGGCGGACGAACATAAATGGGTGTGGAAAGAAACCATAGTGTGGGATGAGGCATCTGTATCGTTTGTAAAAAACAAAGTACAATGTTGTGAGAGGTGTAACGCGCAGCCATAGGAGGAAGATATGAAGAAAAAAACAAGACTTTTCTTTTTGGCGATAACAGCGGCGATTTTGGGAATATTGTGTTGTCCGCTGCTATTACAGACAGTACATGCGCAGACAGTGTGTGACAGTCCTTATGTGACTCTCAGTCCCGATGGTAAGGCGTTTACAACCAATGCTTTCGATCAGAATGTGGAATGGTATGAATATGGGACAGTTGTAGATACCGGTGTAGATTCTACGCTGCGGACGCTGCAGGATGGAGAGCATTATTACAGTGCTGCAAGAACCGGGACTTTGCCGGTGGGAACATGGAAGGTGGCATATAAAACAGGCACTTGTTGTCATACAGCGTATCCACCTGCAGGAGTACCGTATCATGGGCTGACATTCGGGAGAAAGATATGCAAGGCAGCGTACTATTCCGGATGGTTTGCTTACTGTGCAGATTGTAATGAAAGATTACTGCCATATTATATTTATATGAGTGAGGAGGCTGCTGCCACCATAAAGAAATTGGATTCTACGTTAGATTATTACTATTTGTGTCCTTTTTGTACCAATCTGGAGCAGGGAGTTAGTCTGGGTGTTCATTGGTGTAAAGCGATTTCCTGGAACCGGTATCAGGTCCGTTATGAAAGTAATTCAACAGATTGGGTAGGAGGTTACATGGAGAATAGTTTTCACATGTATAATAATGCGACTGTATTTGAGGGCAGGGAAGTGACTCCGATTGAGCGGCTTAGCAAGAATACGTATACCAGAATCGGGTACGAATTTGTGGGTTGGAATACGGAACCTGATGGATCCGGCAGAAGCTTTGAAGATCAGGAAAGAATAGTAAATCTGACAGAGGAAAATTATAATGAGCTTGGCGGAGGTGTTGTAGTGCTATATGCCCAGTGGAAAAAGTCTGCCGGTTTGCTGAGAATCAATCCGGCAGGAGGACGCTATAAAGGAAATAGTGGGATTACTGAAGTACCGGGAGAGTATGGTGCCTCATATCTTCTGGATATATCTGCTTTGTCCCCTCCAAGTGGCGCAGAAGTGACTTTTCAAACCAATGGAGGTAAGGAAATTGCACCCATTAAGGGAACTATGTACTTTCGCGAATGGCTACTGGGGGAACCATTTCATGGGCGGCTTAAAGATAATGTATATTATTACACTGCGGCTTCCGGAAGTGTAGATACGGTTACAGCCGTATATGAGAGAGAAGCAGTAGTCTTGCCGGCAGCCGAAAAGGCGGGCAATTCTTTTGGCGGTTGGTACTATGATCCACAGTGTACGAAACCGGCAGGCGAGGAAGGAGATAGCATTGTTTCGCAACAAAATATTATTTTGTATGCCAAATGGGTAGAATTAGTGTTAGATGCAGAGGATAACTATTTGGCAAATGGTGGTAAAGGCGCTGTGGATTTGGCATGGGCTCAGAATGATGGTCGAAGTAAAACATATATGATTTATCAGAGTGAAGATAATCAAAATTGGACTTTAGTATCTGATTCTGAGGATATCAGCAATGCTAACTGTGTGAAAAGGTCTTTTGCATACTCCGGTAAAGAGCAGACATATACGGTGCCTTATAGTGGTGTATATACACTGACTGTAAATGGCGCCCAGGGAAAAGGATATGGAGACTACAGCGGTGGCTATGGCGGAAGAGTAGTCGGAAAGGTCTGGTTGGAAAAAGGAGAAAAGATAACATACAATATAGGAAGCCGAAACGGATATAACGGAGGCGGAAGTGCAACAACCTTTGGAAACGGTGGTGGTTGTACGACAGTGACCAGCAATAAAAAGGGCCTCTTGATCGTGGCCGGTGGTGGAGGAGGAGCCACCATGATCGCCAATGGAGGAGCAGGAGGCTCCACTGCCAGCAATATAAGTACCGGTTTGGGCGGTGAAAGCGGAGGCGCCGGTGGCGGAGGTGGCTATCGTGGAGGAACAGCGGGACAGGCAATTTATCATTATCATTCTGATGATTGTTATGTGACGAAAGATACGTCTTATACAGTGATGAGTTTTCCGGATTATCTGGGGAGTTGGGCTCAGGGGTACAGTCAGTTGAACTACTGTTATTATGCTACCGGTTCCTATTATGGACAAAGTAAAAATATATGGGATGTTGGTGCTCATGGGAGAGACAGGGAAATGGCAGGTACGGACATGAGTATAGGAGAGTATATTGGAGGAGATGGAAGTCGTTTCCGCAGATACATACCGACAGAAGATAACAGTGTACTCAATATTCATGTCATGGCTGACACCAGTGGCGGAAATGGTGGATTGCAAGGGGGAAGTTTGACAGTTTATGATCAGAGGGAACAAGTCATTTATCATAAAACACTCAGTCAGGTGACCAAATATTCGGGTGTCAATAGTTTTGACCGGACAAGCATTGATCAGTTTTTAAATAATTTTGAGAACAAGACAGGCGGCAGGAGAGGAACCAGTAGTGGTTGGTATAGCTATTATAATGGATTTTCTGATACAGATAATTCTATGATCTATTGGAATGAGAAGGTGGCACTTCCGGAGGGGACTACAGGGGTAAGAATTCGTGTGATAAGTGAATTGGGTGAAAATGAAACATGGTTTAGTTCTACCATTCAGGAGATTAGTTTTAGCGGAAGTAAATCCATCAAAGTATGTATCTATGAGAAGGATGGACAATTGGTTTCGGCAAAGCCATCTTTTGGCGGCAGCAGCTATGTGAATACGCAGTATATCACTGATTACACACAAGATGCAGGGAAACAATCCGGCAATGGTTCTTTTACCATTGAGTCGCTGAAAATAGGATATCAGGAGGAACTTTCTCTAAAAGGGGTAAAAGCACAGGATAAGGCTGCACCGGAGATGGTGTCTAAAGACAGTGTATCTAAGAATGCCACCGGTGAAAGTGCGTTGAAGGTATTGTGGAAAGCACCTTCGGACAGAGGAACAGATTATTATCACAGGGCTGAGTCTTATCTGTTAGGAAGTACGAATGTACTAAGCCATTCTAATGTGACAAAGAATACATTGGTTTCCGGCGTGGCGGGCTACTATTATCTGATAAACACACAACCAGAGACTGTTGTCAATAGCAAGAACGGAAAGCTCATAAAGAACACCTGGGTGGAAATAAATTTGACTGCGTCCAAGCAGTATTTTCATGTGGCAGCGGTAGATAAAGCCGGGAATATCGGGGCAACGACACATATAGAGATTGGAAAAGCTGATGAAGAGGTGGCATGGCCGATTGGCACAGAAGCACTTCAGATAAGTTCCGACAGTGGTTCGGTATATTTGGCAGGAGAGGATACTTATTACGTCAGATGTGATGGAAAGACACCGTTCAGACTGGACTTTGCAGGGGTTCTGCTTGGACAGGCTACTTCAACTTACCAGGTGAATCATTTGATGTATCGTATGCAGATTGGTAAGGAGACTCCGGTTACGCTGGATGTCTGTACCCCCAATGCATCCACTGTTTCCGGCAGTACGATTATCACGAATGCTTCAGGTGTGACCAAGACACTTACAGGCAGGGCAGAGCTGAAAGATGATTCTTATACCATCACCAGAAGAAGCGATAATTGTAAGCGGTTAACGATAGAACAGCGTTTTACCATGGAGCCTTCTATGAACGGAAAGAAGATGTGGGTAGTTCCTGTGGCCGGAGCAGATTTTCAAGGGGAAATGATAACCTCTGATTGGGAGAAGGATAAGTCAAATGGTCTGTGGCTGATCGGTGACAATGTGGCTCCTGCGATAACAGGTGTGGAAGCTATTGAGAAGTTTAATGAAAAAGAAATAATTGACGGTAAGCGTACTTTTACTTTTCGGGCATCAGATGCAGGAAGTGGTGTGAAAGAATTCTATGCAGTTGTTACAAACAGTAATAATGGCAGTAGAAAAGAGTTTATGGCAGTGGGTCAGGAATTGGTAATTATAGCAGAAGAAAATGATGAGTTGTTTCAGGGTGACTTTATCACACAGTTTCATGCCATAGATCAAGTGGGGAATGAGACAGTGATCAGTTATCTGAATGAGAGCTTTGCATTGTCTGCCTATGTAGAACGTATTTTACAACCTTATCAGCCTGTATTTCGTTGTGGCGAAAGCGGGCGCTTAAATATTACAACATATGGATATGCGGATAAGGTTGAAGTACTATTTCCGGAAGAGATGACTGCGTTGGATCCAGGGTTGAATACTGTGTACGAATACGATGGGACAGTAGACAGGCAGGAAGAGGAGTATATTTTTATGGTGCCACTTGGAACACCCCAAGGAGAATATGAGATAACGGTGAGGGCATGGAAGGATGGTCAGGTCATAAAGAAGACACCAATTATATGGACCCTGGGAGAGGATATAAGCGTATTGGATGATATACGAACCAGGCTTCGGTAAGAAGGAGGGTATCATGTGACAGGAATAATATGTCTGGAAATAGGTATTCTGGCAGATTGGTGTCTTCGCTTGATTTGGCAGGAGGATATGAACAGTCGCCTGATGATAAATGAGACAGTTTATAAGAAAATGATATTATATTGCGCAGCAGTCGGAAGCTGGATTGAAATATTTTTAAGCTATTGGGAATGGTATGGGCAGCTGGCGTGTGGCGTACTGGCTGCCTACCTATTGGTAGCTTCCATACAGGATAGTCAGACTTATGAAGTATATGATTTCTTACATGTACTGGCATTGCCGGCAGGGGGGATTTTTATAATAGAGGCACCCGCCGGTGAGAAAGTCATTTCACTTGTGCTTTATTTAGCGATCCAGTTGGGGATATTTATGCGGATGTATGGGGCAGGTGATGGGTTTGTTTTTATGGTGTGTGCCATTTATGAAAGCAGATTTGGAAAGGGATTAAGCACTTATTTGCTGCATATGGCAGCTGTATTTGTGATGCTTGGAATCGTACAGGGAGTGAGACGTAACATAAATAAGAAAGGGAATCTGAAGAAACCGGTGGCGCTTGTGCCGTACATAGCGGCTACAGTATGGTTCTTTCTTTGAACATAGCAAAAGGTCTTCCATGAATCTGTGTACATAGAAGACCTTTATATACAAGGTATATTTTTCTGTGATTACAGTACCTTTGACAAGAACTCTTTCAATCTGGGATTCTTTGGATTGCCAAAGAATTCCGCAGGAGCACCGCTTTCGAGAATCTGTCCCTCATCAATGAAGAGTACACGATTGGCAACCTCACGGGCAAAACCCATTTCGTGGGTGACGATGATCATGGTCATCCCTTCCTTTGCCAGAGCCTTCATCAGATCCAGTACTTCACCGACCATTTCCGGGTCTAATGCACTGGTGGGTTCATCAAAAAGGATGACCTCAGGATTCATTGCCAGGGCACGGATGATAGCCACGCGCTGCTTCTGTCCGCCGGAGAGGGTGGAGGGATAGACATCTGCTTTATCTTCCAGTCCGATTCTCCTTAAGAGAGAAAGCGCATTTTGGTAGGCTTCATTTTTAATCTGCGCCTTGTTTGTGGTAATGGGGACAAGACTTTGCTTCTTGTCAGCTTTTTTGAAGAGGTTAAAAAAGGTAATCCGTGCATTTTTGCGCTTGGCGTTCTTTAAGTCCTGACACTGAACAAATACCGGAGCCAGCATAATGTTCTGGATAACTGTCTTGTTGTTAAACAGATTGAAATGCTGGAATACCATACCCATTTTTCTTCTGTGGATGTTGATATCCACCTTGAAATCGGTAATATCCACACCGTGGAAGATAATCTGGCCGCCGGTAGGATCTTCCATGCAGTTTAAACAGCGTAAGAAGGTACTTTTACCGGAACCTGAAGGACCGATAATGCACATGATATCGCCTTTTTCAATCTGTACATCAATACCTTTTAAGACCTGTACATTGCCGAAGCTTTTTTGGAGATTAATTACGTCTATCACTTTTCCTCAGGCTCCTTTCCATGATTTTGATACCGAGACTGATGATCAGTACCAGTACGATGTATATGATTGCCATTACAAGAAAAGGAACCATAAATTCATAGCTGTTTGAACCAATCAGGTTAAATGCCATATAAAGGTCTGCCGTGCCTACAAAGCTGACAACGGAAGTCTCCTTGACCAGTGTAATGAACTCATTGCCCAGGGTGGGAAGGATATTCTTCACTGCCTGGGGAATCACGATACGTAGCATGGTGGTCCAGTAACCCAGACCTACCGCACGACCGGCTTCCATCTGTCCGATATCCACAGAGAGAATACCGCTTCGCATGATCTCTGATATGTAGGCACCGGAATTTAAGCCAAATACCAGTACGGATACCTGCAGACCGGAAACGCGCATGCCCATAAGCGGCAGCAGCACATAATAAAATACCAGCAGCTGCACTACAATGGGGGTGCCACGGAACATATTTACATAAAAACCGCAGATTCCATTGAGAATCCTGGGAAGCAGCTTATATTTCGGAATCACTCTGACAGTGGCGATTACCGTGCCGATCAGAATACCGATGATCAGACCGGCCACTGCAATGATCAGTGTATTTCGAAGACCTTCCAGGACTCTGGTATAACCGTTTTGCTCAATAAATATTTGTAAAAAATTTTCAACCTTCAGGCTAAAGTTACCCATGAAAACCTCTTTTTCCAACACAATTACTTCTGCAGTGCGTTGATGGATTCTGTGATGAACGCAGCAGGAGCAGAGTCAATAATTACATAGTTAATGTTACCGTTTAATAAGTCCTGAACTGCCAGAGATCCATTCTTGTAACCAACAGTCGTTACAGGGAAACCTGCAAATCCCCAGCCTTCATCACCTTCGCTGTAGAAGAGACCTGTGGTACCGTTCTGAACACCGATTTTGGTCGACTTATCCTTCTTGTTAAGAATCGCTTCTACAGAAGCCGCATCAGTACATTTGTCAAACTCAGTGTTGGTGGAAGGAACGATCAGCTTCTGGGAAGCAGTGTAGTAAGAATCACTAAAGGTTACATGCTCCTTACGTTCCTCGTTAATGGTAAGACCTGCCATAGCGATATCGCACTTCTGCTGGCCTACAGCTAAGCATACTGCATCAAAGTCCATGTTCTGGATCACCAGTTCTTTGTTCAGATGTTTGGAAAGTAAAGCAGCGATTTCCATGTCGATACCAAGGTAAGTATTGCTGTCACCGCCACCGGTATATTCAAAGGGCTCGAAAGCAGCATTGGTAGCTACTACAAGCTGATCCTTATTGGCATCCGGTGCAGCAGAGGTAACAGGCACAGGGGTACCGTCACCAAAGTAACGGTTACAGATTTCTTCAAAGGTACCGTCTTCCTTGATCTGCTTGATAAAAGCGTTTACTTGTTCCAACAGCTCGGGCTGTGTCTTATCTACACCAAAGGCATATTCTTCGTTGGTAAGTTCGATCTCAATAACTTTTGCTGTAGTAGGTTCTTTGGCACCGCATCCTGTAAGAACAGAGGCTGCCATAATAAGTGATAATGCGAGAGCAACTATTTTTTTCATATCTTTCCTCCTATTTGTTGCTTTTTTTCTATACGTGCATAATATATCATTTTATTTCCAAAAAAGCAATGATATATTTGATTTTTTCCTATAAAAATGTTATGATTGTGTTACTGTTTAGCCAAATCGGAGGATATGATATGAAATGGGAATGTAATGTACGTAAAGTAATCCCTTATGTGGCAGGGGAACAACCCAATCGCCCTAATATGATCAAATTAAATACAAACGAGTGCCCTTATCCGCCGGCACCGGGAGTGGAGAAGGTGCTAAAGGAGTTGGATGCTGATGCACTTCGTCTTTATCCGGATCCCAATACTACAGGTCTTGTGAATGTACTGGCGGAGTACTATCATGTTGAACCGGAGCAGGTATTTGTAGGCGTGGGCTCGGATGATGTGTTATCAATGGCATTTTTAACATTTTTTAATGCAGAAGAACCGATTTTATTTCCGGATATTACTTATTCTTTTTATGATGTTTGGGCAGAATTATACAGAATTCCTTATAAAACTTGTGCCTTGGATGACAAATGGCGTATCGTACCACAGGATTATATGCAGCCTAATGGAGGCATCATCATTCCCAATCCCAACGCGCCTACCGGTGTGATGGAACCCTTAGAGACCATAGAAGCGATTCTTCAGGCAAACCGGGATGTAGTGGTGATCATTGATGAAGCTTATGTGGACTTTGGTGGTGTCAGTGTGCTGCCATTGGTCGAAAAGTATGAAAATCTGTTGGTGGTACAGACCTTTTCCAAGTCCAGAGCCATGGCGGGAATGAGGATTGGCTTTGCCATCGGCAGTAAGAAGCTGATCAAATATTTAAATGATGCAAAGTTTTCCTTTAACTCCTATACCATGAACTATCCTTCTCAGAAGGTAGGGGTAGAGGCAGTAAAAGATGAAGCATATTTCCGCGAGACTGTGCAGAAGATCATGAATACCAGAGAGAGAGTTAAGAAAGAGCTTATTGACTTGGGCTTTACTTTCCCGGATTCCATGACGAATTTTATCTTTGCTTCCCACAAGACTGTGGCAGCGAAAGATATTTTTACAGCCCTTAGAGAACAAGATATTTTTGTGCGGTACTGGAACAAGCCCCGCATCAATAATTCACTGCGTATTACCATAGGTACCGATGAAGAGATGGATCATTTGATAGACTTTTTAAAGGAATTTCTGGCAAGATAAAAAAAGCAGTGGTTGAAAGGTTGAGCGAGGAACATGGAAAGCTACAGTGATTTTGCGTATGTATATGATGAGCTTATGGACAATACACCCTATGAGCTCTGGTGTCTGCGCATTGAGAATTTGATAAAACAATATGGAATCTCTAAGCCTGTGCGGAAAGTGGGTATAAAGCAAACGGATGCCGAAAGTCCGGTCGTCGGCCCGGAGAGTGAGCAGTCTGGTGAAGAGTTGCTTGCCTCAGAACGCAATCTGGTGGCAGACTTAGGCTGCGGTACCGGCACCTTGACACAACTGTTGTATGACAAAGGCTATGATATGATCGGCATTGATAACTCAGAGGAGATGCTGAACGTAGCCAGCACCAAGCGTGAACAGTCGGGGGCACAGATTCTCTACCTGTTACAGGATATGAGAGAGTTGGAGCTTTACAGCACTGTAGGCACCATGATCAGTGTGTGTGATTCTTTGAATTATATTTTGGAAGAAGATGAGCTGCTTCAGACGTTTCAGCTGGTGAATAATTATCTGTATCCAGGTGGTATATTTATCTTTGATTTTAATACGGTGTATAAGTATGAGCAGGCAATTGGAGATACTACCATTGCAGAGAATCGTGAAGACTGTAGTTTTATCTGGGAAAACTATTATCATCCTGAGGAAGAGATCAACGAATATGACTTAACGGTGTTTGTGCAAGAGGAAGGAGAACGCTTCCGCAGATTCAAAGAGACCCATTATCAGAGAGGCTATACCTCAGAGCAGATGGTATCTTTGGTGGAAGAAGCCGGGATGAAAGTACTTTTGATAAAAGACAGTGATACGGATGGACCTGTGACAGAGACCACTGAGCGCATTTACCTGGTGGCCAAAGAGCAGGGGAAGCAGATAGAGAGTAATTCGGTGCTGTAAAGGTGCAGCGCGGGAAAGAGGAAAACATGTCAGATTATATTGTAAGAGCAACAGCGGCAAATGCCCAGATCAGAGCGTTTGCCTGTACAACAAGAGAAATGGTGGAGACTGCCAGGCAGGCACACAACACAAGCCCTGTGGTGACAGCTGCATTAGGCCGGCTTATGAGTGCCGCAGCCATGATGGGTTCTATGCTGAAGGGTGAAGAGGATTTGATGACTCTGCAGATTAAGTCGGGAGGACCTATGAAAGGTATGACCGTGACTGCAGATTCCAAGGGAAATGTAAAAGGTTATGCCAATGTACCGGATGTGATCCTGCCTGCAAACTCCAAAGGAAAGCTGGATGTGGCAGGAGCAGTGGGCCCGGGATTTTTGCAAGTGATCAAGGATATGGGGTTAAAGGAGCCTTATGTGGGACAGACCATGCTGCAGACTTGTGAAATCGCAGAGGATCTGACCTATTATTTTGCAACATCAGAGCAGGTGCCTTCTTCCGTGGGGCTGGGTGTACTGATGGAGAAGGATAATACCGTAAAATGTGCCGGAGGCTTTATCGTACAGTTGATGCCTTTTGCAGAAGATGCAGTCATTGACCGGTTGGAGGAAAATCTGAAACAGTTGACTTCAGTAACTTCACTGCTTGCACAGGGTATGACACCGGAGGACCTTTTGGGTGTGGTACTTGCCGGATTTGATGTGGAGATCACAGATACACTGGACACTGGTTTTCATTGTAACTGTGACAAGGAGAGAGTGGAGAAAGCATTGATCAGTATCGGCAAAAAGGAATTACAGGACATGATTGACGATGGGAAGCCCATTGAGATGAACTGTCATTTCTGTAATACCAATTATGAGTTTAGCGTAGAAGAGTTGAAGACGCTGTATCAGAAGGCGAGGAGGTAAGGTATGAAGCATGGATTTCTGAAGGTGGCTGCTGTCACTCCCAAGATCAAAGTGGCTGATCCGAAGTATAATGCCCGGGTTATCTGTGAGAAGATGAACGAGGCTTATGAACATGGGGCCAAGATCATTGTGTTTCCGGAGCTTTGTCTCACGGGATATACCTGTGGAGACCTTTTTTTGCAGGAGATTCTTTTGGAAGAGGCTAAAAATCAGCTGACTTTGATGGCAAAAGCGACAAAAGGCAAGGACGCTATTGTCATCGTAGGTCTGCCCCTGGAAAGAGATGGTAGATTATATAATGTGGCTGCAGTCATGCAGGATGGTGTGGTTCTGGGTTTGGTACCTAAGGCCAATATTCCCAGTTATGCAGAGTTCTATGAGGGAAGGCATTTTACAGAAGGTAACAGGGAAGTGGCTTCTTATTATCTGGGAGAAGAGGAAATTCCCTTTGGTGTGAATCTGCTTTTTGAATGTACTAATATGAGAGGACTGGTCATCGGTTGTGAGATCTGCGAGGATCTGTGGGTGGCTGATCCCCCCAGTACAGACCATGCGCTGAGCGGAGCTACTGTGATCGCCAATCTGTCTGCTTCCAATGAGAATGTGGGCAAGGATGAGTATCGGGAACTTTTGGTAAAGAGCTCCAGTGCCAGATTATTGTGTGGTTATATTTACACCAGCGCCGGAGAAGGGGAGTCTACTCAGGATCTGGTATTTGGTGCCCATAATCTGATCGGTGAAAACGGTAATATACTGGTACAGTCCAAGAAATTTGTGGGTGAGACCATCTATGGTGATCTGGATATTAACCGTATTCTGGCGGAGAGACGCAGAATGTGTACCTTTGGAAAGGAAAGAAATCTGAATTATGTGGCAGTGCCTTTTAAACTGGCGATAGAAGAGACCAAGCTGGAAAGAAGCTTTAGCTGTATGCCTTTTGTGCCCTCAGATACACAAAAGCGTAATAAACGCTGTGAAGAAATATTGTCAATACAGTCCTATGGCCTGAAAAAAAGATATGAGCATATCGGATGCAAGACTGCTGTGATCGGCATCTCAGGAGGATTGGATTCTACGCTGACACTGTTAGTGACAGCAAGGACCTTTGATATGCTGGGGATTGACAGAAAGGGCATTATCTCAGTGACCATGCCTTGCTTCGGCACCACTGACCGCACCTACGACAATGCCTGCAAGCTGGCCACGACTCTGGGTACCACCCTGAAAGAAGTGGACATCAAGGAGGCTGTGAAGGTGCATTTTAAAGACATTGGTCAGGATCCCGATCAGCATGATGTGACCTATGAAAATGCCCAGGCAAGAGAGCGGACTCAGGTGCTTATGGACATTGCTAACCGCATGGGCGGTCTGGTCATCGGTACCGGCGACATGTCGGAGCTTGCCCTTGGTTGGGCTACCTACAATGGCGATCATATGTCCATGTATGGTGTCAATGCGGGAGTTCCCAAGACATTGGTGCGTCATCTGGTAAAATATTATGCAGAGACTTGTAATAATGAGGTTTTGAAGGACGTTCTTCTGGATGTGCTGGATACACCGGTAAGTCCTGAACTTCTGCCACCTGTAAATGGTGTCATTGCACAGAAGACGGAGGATCTGGTAGGACCTTATGAACTTCATGATTTCTTCTTATACTATTTCCTGCGCTGCACTTATTCACCGGAGAAAATCTACCGGATCGCACTGCAGTCTTTTGAGGGTATCTACGATGCAGAGACCATCAAAAAATGGCTGAAAACATTCTGCCGTCGCTTCTTCCAGCAGCAGTTTAAACGATCTTGCCTGCCAGATGGACCTAAAGTGGGTAGCGTGGCAGTGTCGCCTAGGGGGGATTTGCGCGTGCCTTCAGATGCTTCGGCAGCACTTTGGGTGGAAGAGGCGGAGAGGCTTTGATTCATGTTACAGGGGATTGGGCAAGGGACGCCGTTGGGCGGAGCAGTTGTTCGTACAGCGGCACGCTCTCGCTCCGTGAAAAACGCAGTAGGATGCAGGAGACTCGCAAGCGAGTCTCCGCTCCAAAGTACCTCGCGACGCAACTTATTGCGTCTGATAATGGCGTTTTTCAAAGGCCTTTTGTACGAACAACTGCTCCGCTCCGCGACTGTTGCTTGGCAATTATCTGTAATATTAATCAGAGCCTGGTTGGGCTTTTTCTAGTGAACTGCGGATGGCTTCCAGTAGTACGAGAGAAGTATATTTATTCTCTGGGGCGTAGGTGATTCCTTCTACGGTTTGGTTTTCGTATACTTGGGTGCAGATGGTTTGGAAGGTGGGTTCTAGGAGTGGGTACATGGTTGTTATGGTTTCACTTAGGTTCACAAGGCGAACGGAAGTGATGGAGGATTGGTCTACGATAACTTCCACATCGATGGACTGGTCATTAAGGATCAACTCAGTAGTATAAATGCCGGGTATGTAAGCGGTGGTAGTGCTTGTGGCTGTTACGTCTGTGGAAGCGGCAACCGTGCCTGATGTGGGTATATTGGAGGCAGTCGTATTGGAAGTGATTGCGTTGGATGCAGTCGTGCCGGAAGTATTGGTACCTTGTGAGGTTGAATCAGAGTTATCTGATGATGCATCTTGGCCGGTGCTGCCACTTGGCTGGGTGCTGGAGGAAGATTGGGTTTCCTTGCCGGGAAGGAACATGATGATTAGTAAAATAATGAGAAGAATACCTAACGCCACAAAAATTCCTGTATAGATTAACTCTTTCATGCGAAGTACTACGATCTTAGTCTTGGCGCTCATACGATTCCCCTTTGATAAAACAATTTATTTATACACTGTATGTGTTAGGGAACGAAACTATGACATTATCTTTTAAAAAATTAAGTTACGGAGGAAACAGATGAAATTTACAAAAATGCAGGGATGCGGTAATGATTATGTGTATATTAATGGGTTTACGGAAGTCGTGGAACAGGAACGTAAGCCTGAGATCGTAAGGATGCTCAGTGATCGTCATTTTGGTGTGGGTGGTGATGGTGCTATTTTTATCAATCCCAGTGATGAGGCGGATTTCGAGATGGAGATGTATAATGCAGACGGAAGCAGGTCAGAGATGTGCGGGAATGGTATCCGTTGTGTGGCCAAGTTTGTGTATGATAAAGGGCTAACAGACAAGACTCGTATCAGTGTTATCAGTGCAGGGCAGGTTAAGTACCTTGATCTGACAGTGGAAGATGGAGAGGTATCAAAGGTACGTGTGAATATGGGCAGTCCGATCCTGAAGCCGGAGTTAGTGCCAGTGCTTCCTGATGTGGCAGCCGGCAAACAGAACGAGGCGGCTGATATGTCAGCCGGTGGAGTAAAGGACAAAGTAGTAGACGCCCCCCTTTTGGTGAATGGTCAGGAATATCGTATGACCTGTGTCTCCATGGGCAATCCTCATGCAGTGATTTTTACCGACCATGTGGCTGAACTTGATCTGGAGGCCATGGGTCCTTCTTTTGAAAACCATGCCTGCTTCCCCAATCGTACCAACACAGAGTTTGTGGAAGTGTTGGATCGAAATACAGTATTCATGCGCGTATGGGAGCGTGGTACCGGTGAGACACTGGCTTGCGGCACCGGTTGTTGCGCTACGGCGGTGGCAGCTGTACTCAATGGTCTGAGTGACACGCAAGTGACAGTAAAACTCCTTGGTGGTGAAATTTTGATCGAATGGGATAGGGAGGCTAACCTTGTATATATGACCGGGCCTGCGGTGACTGTGTTTGAAGGTGAAATTAAACTTTTATAATGATTTTTTAAGTAGTTTTTAATAGTTTCCTCATACGAAGTTCACATCTGTCTGATATGATTGGAATGTACTGATGGAACGCGTATAAACAGTACAGGATGTATTGGGAGAAAAACACATGACAAATGAGCAATATTATGAACTGATCGGACCTTATGAGGATGTTACTAAGATCATGATAACCAAGCTGGATATTTTGAACCACAGTATCTATAGTAAAGATGTGGGCAAACCGATTCATCATACCCAGAACCGTATCAAGACTAAGAAAAGCATAGAAGCAAAGTTGGAGAGACTTTCTCTTACAGATAGTGTGATCAATGCCAAGGAGAAGCTGATGGACATTGCAGGGATCCGCGTAATCTGCCACTTCCCGGAAGAGATCTATGATCTGATCCAATGCCTGAAGCGCCAGTCGGAACTTATCGTGATCAAGGAGAAAGATTACATAAAAAATCCCAAGCCCAGCGGATATCGAAGTTACCACATCGTATTCGGTGTACCCATCCATTGTCTGGATGCCATGGAATACTTCCCGGTGGAAATCCAGTTTCGTACCATGTCCATGGACTTCTGGGCCAGTATGGAGCATCGGATCTGCTACAAGAAGGAGTATGACAATAAGGACAAAGTCAGCAAGGAATTGCAACAGTATGCATTGGCGCTGGAACTTATGGAGAGCAGGTGCCAGGAGCAGGTACGGTTGGTGAAGGAGCGGGAGGCTTGTGACAGTTAGTTTTATAGTAGGATGAATGATTAATTTGAATTCTAGCATACAAAAGGGAAGGCTACCATCGCCCCTTCATAGGGGTTGTGGTAGCCTTGTTGACATTACATAACTTTGGCTGGCATTACGGTACTTTTGGTTTAGCTGTGTTGCTCATTTTCTATATCTTTGTCATAATCCAGCACTTCGCCGGTATAAGGGTTGATCTCGTAATCATATTCGATATTGTCTTTGGTGTGGAATTCAATATCATAATGAGTTCCATCGTCATCATTATCCAATTTACTTTTGGTAAAAGTCACCTGATCAGCAGTCAAGTTTGCATGGGTAAGAGCGATCTGTCTTGCTTCTTCCTCAGAAAGCATTTCCTGGCCACTGGTGTTGCCTTGGGTGTTTGCAGACTGAGAGTCAGTTTGAGAGGACTGATGCGCCCCAGTGCCGTTCTGTCCCTGTGTCTCAGCCTGACTTTGAGTCCCAGACTGATCAGACATGCCGGATTGGTCTTGTGTTCCCTGTTGTGTTGCATGGGATGTTTCCTGTGATGCAGACTGGTTCTGGGAGGCCTGAGATTCGCCGGAAAGTCCGGCGGATGAACTAGAACCGGCTCCGGAAGAATTATTAGCACCCTGAGAAGTATCTCTTGCACAACCACTCAGCAGCAGTGTGGTTAATATAATTGCTAAAATTATTGTTTTTCTATTCATAATAAGTTCACTCCTTTCTGTGGATAGGTTCTGCTTTTGTGGTGGAAAATATGTATGGTGAAGTACATTTTGAGTAGAATGTGAAGTTTTCATAAACAGGTTGAAAATAAAGTACTAAAATGTTAAAATTCAAATTGGAAAGTTATGTTAGTAGTAAAGATAGTATGTTTTTGTGAAGCTTGCAAGGAGGATTTTATGGGCTTTCGGATAGAGACAAGTGTACCTGCTATAACTGTGTTTATTCAGGGACTGTTAAGTTTCTTTTCACCATGTGTGTTGCCGCTTGTGCCGTTATATGTCAGTTATCTGGCGGGAGGAGCGCGTGAAGTGGATGAGGAGGGGCGGATTCATTACCCCCGTAAGAAAGTGCTTGTGAACACGTTGTTTTTTGTGCTGGGGATTAGTGGAGCGTTTTTTTTGCTGGGATTCGGGTTTACGGCGCTGGGTATCTTTTTTCAGGACAATCGGATCTGGTTTGCCAGAATATCGGGAATGATCATGATATTCATGGGTTTGTATCAGCTGGGGGTATTTGGGCAGTCAAAGATGCTGTCTTCTGAGCATAGGTTGTCTGTGAGGCTGGATCAATTGGTGATGGGGCCCTTTCCTGCGTTGCTGCTTGGGTTTACTTTTAGTTTTGCATGGACCCCTTGTGTGGGGCCGACCCTTGGAAGTGTGCTTCTGATGGCGGGTTTGTCGGAGAGTGCAGGGATGGCGGCGGTGTTGATCGGTGTGTATACTCTGGGCTTTGTGATTCCCTTTCTGGCAGTGGGACTGTTTACCGGTAAGGTTTTGGATTTTTTTAGAAAGCATGGAAATATTGTAAAGTATACGGTGAAGATCGGCGCCGTGCTTTTGATCTTGATGGGTGTGATGACACTGACCGGGTATATGAATGGGATGACAAATTATCTGTCGGACTTCGGGGGATTGGCAGGAGGCGATATGAAGCAGGAGGAAAGTGCGGAGCAGGGGCAGGCTGAGGTGCAGGAGATCGAGGCGCAGGGTCAGAACGAGATGCAGGGTGAGACCGAGGCACAGGGGCAGGACGCAGACCGGACGAAGACCACAGAACAGGAAGACACGCAGCGGGAAACAGTACCTGCACCGGATTTTACTTTGGTAGATCAGTTTGGCAAGGAGCATACATTGTCAGAGTACAAGGGCAAGACAATCTTTTTGAATTTCTGGGGGACTTGGTGTCCACCATGCCGCAGTGAGATGCCGGAGATTCAAAAGCTGTATGAGAAGTACGGTAATAATGTGGAGGATCTGGTAGTGTTGGGAATTGCTGCGCCGGAATACGGGGACGAGGGTACGGTGGAGGAGATCAAGGATTTTTTGAGTGAAAATGAATATACTTTCCCTGTGGTAATGGATGAGACCTGGGAGATGTTTTACTGGTATGGGATCAGCGCGTTCCCTACCACATTTATGATCGATGCCGAAGGGAATGTGTATGGTTATGTGCAGGGCGCCATAACGGGAGACATCATGGAGAGTATCGTACAGCAAACGATGAACAGCGGGGAGATTGCAGATGGACAGTAATTATATTTTGCAGTTAAAAGGTATCAGGAAGGCTTTCGGCGACACCCAGGTGCTTAAGGGCATTGACCTTAATATCGCCAAAGGAGAATTTATTACTTTGCTTGGAGCTTCCGGTTGTGGCAAGACCACCACGCTTCGTATCATCGCCGGATTGGAGGCGCCGGATGGGGGACAGGTTTTTTTGGATGGCCAAGATATCACAGGTCTGGAACCCAATAAGAGAAGCGTGAATACGGTGTTTCAAAGTTATGCCCTGTTTCCTCATATGAATGTGGCGGATAATATCGGATATGGCCTGAAGTTAAAGAAGGTGCCCAAGGATGTGATTGCCGGGAAGGTACGGGAAATGCTGCAACTGGTGCAGCTTTCCGGTTATGAGAAGCGTATGCCGGAGCAACTGTCTGGTGGTCAGCGGCAGCGTGTGGCCATTGCCAGGGCGGTGGTTAATGAGCCCAAGGTACTTTTGCTGGACGAACCTTTGGGAGCACTGGATCTGAAACTTCGCAGACAGATGCAGTTGGAACTAAGGCGCCTGCAGAAGCAGTTGGGAATCACATTTATCTATATCACCCATGATCAGGAAGAAGCCATCAATATGTCTGACCGTATAGCGGTGATGAATCAAGGGGTGCTGGAGCAGGTGGGTACACCCAATGCGATCTATTATCAGCCAAGGACCAGCTATGTGGCTGGTTTTGTGGGCAATGCCAATATCCTACACTGTGGCGGGGAATTGATGGCAGCACAGCAGTTTGGTGCCGACAGCGCATCCAAGTGCTCGAAAACACAAGTATATGCCATCCGCACAGAGAATATTCTGATGAACGGTGAACCGGAGTGTACCAGGGAAGCTGTGGTACTGGAAAAATCCTTTGCGGGAGGTCAGCTTCGGATTTTGTTTGAACTGCCTGACGGGCAGCAACTGACTGCCAGCCGCTATGGCATCGATGCGAATGTGCAGGTGGGCAGCAAGGTGAGGATCGGCTGGAAAGAAGAGAATGCAATTCCTGTTGCGGAGGAGTAGAGATGTACGAGGTATGTGATAATAATAAAAAAAGTCGGGTGAAGAGCGGGACAAAGTCTTCACAAAAGAGCAACTGGTTGCTTCTTGCACTGATTTATGTTTTTACCATATTGTTTGTAGGACTTCCTATCCTGTATATGTTTCTGTTAAGCTTTCTTAGCAGAGCCAAGGTGTGGGGAGTGGACTTTACATTTACCTTGGATAATTATAAAAGAATACTGGAACCATTGTATCTTGATATGTTCCGGGAGTCTTTTCAGCTGGCATTTCTCTCTACGGCGATCATTACACTTATAGGCTACCCTTACGGCTATTTTATGGCCAGAATGAATGCAGTGTGGAAGAAAAGGATGATGCTTTTGATCATGATTCCTTTTTGGACCAGTTCGCTGATAAGGTTGTACGGTTGGATCATCATGTTTCGCAGCAACGGCGTGCTGGACAAGGTACTTATGGGCATTGGACTGACCGGGAAGCCTCTGAAACTTTTGTATACCTATCCGGCAGTGGTGGTGGGTATGGTGTATGCACTGTTGCCATTTATGATACTGTCGGTATATTCCAGTGCAGAGAAAATGGATTGGACGTTGGTGGAGGCATCCAGAGATTTGGGGGCATCTGCCTTTAAGGCTTTTTGGACAGTGACCTTCAAGCTCACATTGCCTGGTCTTTTGTCCGGGGTGGTGTTGACCTTCATTCCTTCCATGGGACTATTCTTTATTGCAGATATCTTGGGCGGTAATAAGATTGTGCTGGTGGGAAGCGTGATTCAGGAACAACTGACCAAGGGGCGCAATCTGCCCTTTGCGGCAGCCCTTTCGGCGGTGCTGATGGTGCTGACTTCACTAATGATAAGATTGTACCGGAAAGCCACCGGAACGACGGAGCTGGAGGGCTTGGTATGAAAACGAGAAAATGGCCTTTTGTCTATGTGGGTGTGATCACAGTGATCACTTATATTCCAATCATCATGACGGTGATTTATTCTTTTAATGCTTCTAAGCTGACCTCTGTGTGGGAAGGGTTTTCACTGAAGTGGTATGAGGAACTTTTCAGAGACAGAGATCTGAAGGAAGCATTGATCAATAGCCTGATTCTGGCATTGTTAAGCTGCAGTTGTGCAGTATTGATCGGAACCACCGGAGCACTGGGGATGTACCGGGCCAAGCGGCAGAATGTGGCTGGCGGTCAGAGTGGTTTGGGCAGTAAATTGTATGTAAGTGGCAGGGGAAATGGGACCGTAACCGGTCTCTTGAATGAAGTGATAGCATATGTATCCATGCTGCCTATCATGATTCCGGAAATTATCCTAGGCATGGTATTTTTGTCCGTATTCTCCCTAATGGGCCTGCCCTTTGGCATGTTGACGCTGGTGATCGCCCATACCACCTTTTGCGTGCCCTATGTCTATTCCATGGTAAAAGCAAGGCTTGTAGGCATGGATAAGTCTCTGGAAGAAGCTGCGCTGGATCTGGGTGCTTCACCGGTGCGGGTATTCTTCGACATCACGCTTCCTCAGATTATGCCTGCCATTTTGTCCGGCGTGATGCTGGCCTTTGCCATGTCCTTTGATGACGTGGTGATTAGTATCTTTGTGACCGGGCCCAAGGTCAATACGCTTCCGGTGAAGATCTATACGAAACTTAAGACCGGAGTCACACCGGAGATTAACGCACTGGCTACCGTGATGCTGGTCATCACAGTAGCGCTTATCCTAGGCTCATCGGCAGTGGGGAAGATCAGAGTGAGGAATGTTTACAAATAAGATGAAATAGGATATAATACAAACCAAAGAATAGGAGGACACAACGAAATGAAGAATAAGATGAAAAGAATCACAGTTTTTGCAATGAGCATGTTACTGGCAGTTGGCCTACTCAGTGGCTGTGGCAAGGATGGCAATCAAAATAATGAAAGCAAGGACAACAGTGGCTCCAAGCTTTCCGGTGAGCTGAATCTGTTTACATGGGACGGTATGTTCCCACAGGAAATCCTTGATGGTTTCGAAGCAGAGACCGGTGTGAGGATTCGTTATTCCAATTTTGACTATGATGAGGACATGCTTGCCAAGCTGGAAGAGGCAGAGGGTGGTGATTATGACCTGATCATTGCAGATGACTATATTATCGAAGTGGCGATTCAGGAAGGCTTGGTGCAGAAGCTGGATACATCCAAGCTGACCAATTATGGCAATTTGAATCCGGTGTTCATGTCCCAGTTTTATGATCCAAACAATGAATATACCGTGCCTTATGGTGCAGGGATCCCGTTGCTTTTGTATGATCCGGCCCTGACTGATGTAGAGATCAAAAGCTATGCCGATCTGTGGAATCCGGCTCTGGAGGATAATATTGCCCTGACTGCCAATTATCGTGTGATCAATGGTATCGCATTGAAGGTTATGGGAGAATCTTACAATACCCAGAATCTGGATACCATTCGCAAGGCCGGTGAGAAGATGATTCAGCTGGCACCCAATGTGCGCGTGATCAACGACAACAATACACAGGATCTTCTGATCAGCGGTGAAGTGGCAGCAGCCTTTCTTTATACCTCCCAGGTATCAGCAGCGCTGAATGCCCGTCCTGACCTGAAAGTAGTATATCCTACAGAAGGTTTGGGTTTTGGTGTGATGGCAGCATTTATTCCTTCCAAAGCACCCAATGCAGAGGCTGCTTATGCATTCCTGGATTATATAAATGAGCCGGAACATGCGGCGACATGCTTTGAGTATCTGGGCTACTATTGTACTAACAAGGCGGCAGAGGAGCTGATCGCTGAGGAAATGCAGGCGCTAGTGGTGCTTCCTGAGGAAGTGACAGAGGGCGAGTGCATCCAGAATATTTCTCAGGAGGCAGAAGATCTGCACGCTGAGATCTGGAATCAGTTTAAGGATGCTTGTGATTAAAAATAATAGGAATCAGCTTTATCGGGAGTGGGGTTGTAATGCACCGTCAGGAAAATTGTGTTTATGGTTTTCCTGACGTTTTTGTAACCATTTTTTTGCCCCTTTTCCGGTGAAAGTCTGACGTGTTATAATAAAGTAGAGTTTTTATACTTGCTATCAGAGATGGAGTGGAAAAATGTATAAAGCGATCCGGAGGAATTACAGAGTGTATTCTCCACTTTCCGTAAAAAAATTGGATGAAGAGAAAGCTGTGCGGGAAGTGTCCAGTCAGGAGAAAAAGAACATGGAAGAGATGTGTAACACATGTGTTGTAATTCTACACAAAAAAAACCGTTATCATGTAAATTCGGGCTTGATATATTGGAGGGCTTTTGATATAATAAGGCTGTTTGTGCCATGACGCAAGTTTTTATTACTTTTGATACGAATGAGAGGGATTTATATATGAAGAACGCACAAAGAGCCAGTAAGAATCTGTTTTTGATCTGCTTTTTTTCTTATGCCATAGTCAGTATGACAAGATCTGCTTATGCTGCTTCCATTGCATCTATCGTGGAAGAAGGGCTTTTTACCAAGTCTCAGGCAGGAATTATTAATGCCGGGTTTTATCTTTTGTATGGCGGTGCTCAACTGGTATTTGCCAAACTGATTGACAGGATTTCACCCATAGCTATGATGAGTATTTCTATTGTCGGTGCATTAGTGGCAAGCGTGGGAATGGCAATGTCCAAGGGTTTTTTGGCTATGCTGATCATTTGGAGTCTGAGTGGTCTGGCGCAGTTTGCTGTGTGGCCTGCAGTAGTGCGGATCCTGGCAGAGTATCTTTTGCCGATGCATCGCAAGAAAGCCATGGGATATATTGCTTTTTCCTATTGTATCGGTTCTTTGTTTAATTACGGCAGTGCGGCTTTGATTCTGGCAGTTTCCGGGTGGCAGTTACTCTTTTGGCTGAATGCGGGAATTTTGGTGATTACATTTGTGGTATGGTATTTTGCGGCGGGGAGAACTTCAAAATATCTTATAGAAATACAGAGAGAGGAAAAGGAAAGACTGGAAGCAGAAAGCAAAGAGTTAAGCAATGAGATGTTGGACCGGAAGGCTCCTCAGATCAGTTACGGAAAGCTAATGGTTGTCAGCGGTCTTTTGGTACTCTTGATTCCTTCATTTATTAGGACGGCACTGGATCTTGGTGTGAAATCATGGGTACCTACTATGATCATGGAAAGTTATGGAGTGTCCGCCAGCTTTGCTACGGCATTGACCATTATATTGCTGTTTGTAAATATAGCAGGGGTATTTATTGCAAATTTTCTTTACCCCAAGAGGATTAAGAATATCGTAATGACGTTTGCAGTCTGCTTTATAATCTCACTTCCGGCATCGGTATTTTTGCTTTTAAATGGTAAGGTGGCTGTAGGGTGGATCGTGCTGATGCTGATCATCTTTACTACCATGATGTATGCGGGACATCAGGTGATCAATGTGATCATTCCATCCTGTTTTGCTCCGTACAATCGTTCCGGAAGTGTTGCGGGAATATTAAATGCAGTGGCTTCTTTTGGAGCGGTGGCGGCCAATTTTGGCTTTGGTTATCTGGCTGATCACTTTGGATGGAGCGGAGCGATACTTTCATGGATCATTATGCTTGTGATCTCCACCATCAGTTGTCTTGTGGTGGTACCTGTATGGAAGCGGTTTATGGAAAATACTCCCGATGCCCCGTTTTAGGGGCGCGCAATTTACTCTTGTGGTCGCCTTTTGGCCTGATATTCTTTGGGAGACATTCCGGTATGCTTTTTGAAATGCCTGCAAAAGTAGTGGATAGAACTAAAACCCAGTCGGTCAGAAATCTCTGTGACGGACAGCTTTTGTTCTCGCAGCAGTTTCTTGGCGTCTTTTACTTTCAGTTGATCGATATAATTGAGGATGGTGGTTCCGTACTCTTGACGAAAGCTCTGGCACAGGGAAGTTTTATTGGTGCCGAAAAGAAAGCAGATATTATCCAGAAGAATCTTTTCGGTATAGTGTTCTGTTATGTATTTGCAGATGTTCTCCAGTCTTCCGTCACTGATGATTTCTTCACCGGATGTAGTCTTAAGTTGGGCATAGTCCCTGACTAGGGTGATCAGGAAGAGCTCTAGATTCAGCTTCAGCATTTGGTCAGCTGCAAAAGGATATTCGTCCCGTTTCTTCATCTCAGGCGTATTGGGTATATCATAGGGGGGAGCAAAGATGTTCATCCCTTCTTTCAACACATCTGCCAGCATACGTCGATACATAGAAGGCAGTGTCAACGGTGCCTGAGAAAAAATCTGTAATTCTTTGGCAGCACATTCAAAACCGATGATGATCACATGAGGAAAAATATTCTCATTGCATCGCAAGGAGTGGGTCTCGCCTGCCCTGTGGATGATCAGTTGCCCATTGGAGAGGATGCCGGAGTAGTTGTCCGCATAGACGCAGATGGAGCCCTTGTCTACGTATAAAAGCTCGCAAAAATCGTGGGAGTCATCCACGCTCTGATATTCTGTTGTGAATTCAAAATAATGGACATTTGCAATTCTCGATACTACCATGGGGGTTGCGAAGTTCTGTAGCTTAAATTCCATATTTGCCCTCTTTTCACATAAGTGCTTTGTATTTAACTAAGGTATTTTATTTTATTTTAAACTTAATTAATTTACTTGTCAATTCGAAAATTGCAAAATAATTCACCTGCGTTTGATAGTGCAAATATTAATAAGGCATGATTCGGATAATAAACTTTTTGGAAAATAATTCATTCACTTTCGATAGTGCAAAAAATACTTACTATTTTTCAAATACAAATCAGCCTGTCTGGAGTATGATAAAAGTACCAAAGTAACATCACTTTTATTTATAGGAGGTATTAGAGATGGGTAACAGAATTTGTATTCCTGACAGCGAGTATCAGGAGAGAATTGCCAAAGCGGCAAAATTAATCAGAGAAAAAGGTCTGGATGTAATGGTAGTATGCAGTACCGAGTCCGACTATGCAAATGCTAGATATTTCAGTGGTTTCTGGCCGTTGTTCGAGAGGGCCGGTGTGGCTATCTCTGCAAGCGGTGATGCAGCATTATTGGTTGGTCCCGAGTCTGCTATTTTTGCAAAGGACTTCGGTAAGATTGACAAGCAGTTTGTATTAAGAGAGTTCAGAGAGTCTGCTGACCCGGCATATCCTGAGCTTCATGCAGATACTTTTGCAGATGTATTTAAGAGCATCGGTGTAACCGGTGAGCACATTAAGATCGGTCTGGGCAGCTATGTTGAGTGCACATTGCCTATTTTTGAAGGTCTGAAGGACAGCTTCCCTAAGGCTGAGATCGTTAAGTGCAACGATATTATGGTAGAGCTGAGAAAGATTAAGAGTGTGAACGAGCTTGCTTGTATCCAGGAAGGTTTCCGTATCATCGAGCTGGCTACTGATGAAGTGGTAAAAGCACTGAAGCCCGGTGTAACCGAACTTGAGATGGTTGGTGTGGCTCAGAGAGTGATCTATGAGAACGGTGCAGAGTATGAAGGTCTGCCTATGTATGTATTCAGTGAGGCTTCCACTCGTCACGCTATCAGCCGTTCCAGCTATAGAAAGATTGGTAAGGGTGACATCGTTCAGCTGAACCTGTCTGCTAAGATTGACGGTTATTCTCCTGCAATCGGTCTGCCTGTTGTTATGGGTAAACTGGATGCTGACCGTCGTAGATATGTTGATTTCTGTCTCCAGGCTCATGACTGGACCACAGAGAAGATCAAAGCCGGTGTTATGGCCAGTGATATCGCTAAGGGCTTCTACAAGCTGTTTGAAGACAATGGCTTCAAAGAGAACTTTACATATGGTCCTTGCCACGGTACCGGTATGATCGAGGTTGAGGCACCTTGGATGGAGACCTCTTCTGATTATCTGTTGGAAGAGAACATGACATTCCAGGTTGATACCTTTATCTCTGCTCCTACCTTCGGCTGCAGATGGGAGAAGGGTATTGCAGTGACCAAGGATGGCTGCAAGTCCATGACTGATTACCTGAAGAGAGGTATCATTGAACTGGACGTTTAATCCCGTATAAAAGTTAAGCTTCTGAGGCCTTCCGCTTAAGTGTGAAGGTCTCAAAACAATAAGAAAGGAAGATGAAACCATGCATTTAGATATGTGTTTTCCCAGAGAGGTTGAAAATGCCCAGAAGAACAATACGCCTGTAGTGATCGTGGGCGGCACTGTGGAATATCATGGTCCTCAGTGTTCTTATGGTTGTGATACCCTGATTGCGCAGGGATTGGTTGAGAAGCTGGCTGAGAAGAAGAATATTATCATTGCTCCTACCATCAGTTACAGTCCTTCCAGTTATGCAGTAGGCGATGCCACCAGTGGCACCGTTCATGTGGAAGAGAATGCTTTTGAGCAGTATGTATATTATGTGTTCATGAGTATGCTCGCTTCCGGTTTTCGTAATATTTATGTAGTGATCCATCATCAGTTTGAGCAGGAGAATCTGATGCCTATGACCCTGTCTTATATGAAGGCGGCAAAACGTGCTACCATGGCATATATGGAGCAGACCAGAGGACAGGGCTGGTGGGGCAGCGAAAGCTACAAGGATTATTATGACAATCTGGGTGGCGGTGATGATCCGTTCAGCTGGATCAAGGTAATCCCTGCTATGAGTACGGCTGCACAGAATGCAACCGGTTATGACCATGCCGGAAAGTATGAGTGCTCTATTTTGATGAGTCTGTATCCGGACGCTGTAAAACTTGACAGATTGGGCGACAGGGAGCATTGGTTTACCAAGAGCTCTGCTGAGGCCAATAAAGAGTTGGGTGATGAGATGGTAAGAGTATCTCTGGCTGATCTGGAGAAGAGAATTGTTTAATAGTTGATTGAGTAATATTATGAGCAATGAGAAGGCGCATTCGGTTACCCGGGTGTGCCTTTTTGGGCATGCCTGAAAAGTTTTTGGTGGAAAAAATAAGGAAATAGTTTATAATAGGTGTAACAGAGGTTTAAGAAAGGAGCAGGAGGATGAAGATTGTTGTTGCCATTGATTCATTAAAAGGAAGTCTAAGTTCTCTTGAGGCAGGAGATGCCATCAGAGAGGGGGTTATAAATGTGATGCCCCATGCAGAAATTTGTGTGAGGCCACTGGCAGACGGAGGCGAGGGAACTGTTGAGGCATTGGCCCTGGGAATGGGTGGTAAGTTAGAGAGGATCCGAGTGACAGGACCTTTGAGCGCACCGGTTGATTGTACTTATGGAATCCTGGAAGCGGACAAGACGGCGATTGTGGAAATGTCCGGTGCAGCCGGGATCACGCTGGTCACAGATGAGGAGCGTAATCCATTGCATACCACCACATATGGTGTGGGAGAAGTGATCAAGGATGCCATTTTAAAGGGATGTCGTCATTTTATCGTGGGAATCGGCGGAAGTGCCACCAACGATGGTGGGATCGGTATGTTGCAGGCTCTTGGTTATGGTATGCTGGATAAGGAAGGCAGGCAGGTAAGCTTTGGTGCAAGGGGATTGAAGGATCTGGTTGCGATTACGGACGATCAAGTAATTCCGGAGCTTAAGGAATGTGATTTCCGTGTAGCCTGTGATGTGACCAATGTTCTTTGCGGAAAGCAGGGCTGCAGTGCCATCTTCGGACCCCAGAAAGGTGCCACACCTGAGATGATAGAGCAGATGGATCAGTGGCTTTCTCATTATGCGAAGCTGACTTGTGATAAGTATGAAAAGGCCAATGCAGAGTATCCGGGAACGGGAGCGGCAGGCGGTATGGGCTTTGCATTCCTGGCATTTACCAATGCGCGTCTTCAGTCAGGTATCCGTATTGTGTTGGAGGAAACCAAGCTGGAAGAGTATGTGAAAGATGCTGACGTGGTGGTCACCGGTGAGGGGCGGTTGGACGGACAGACAGTCTTTGGGAAGGCGCCTATCGGTGTGGCCGAGATTGCTAAGAAGTATGATAAGTTAGTACTGGCTTTTTCAGGCTGTGTGACGGAAGATGCGGTTGCATGTAATGATCATGGGATCGATGCCTTCTTTCCTATCCTGCGGGGCGTACAGAGCCTGAAAGAGGCAATGGATCCGGTGCAGGCAAGGAAGAATATGGTGGCCACAGTGGAGCAGGTATTTCGGTTGTTGAAATGCTGCAAGTAGGAGTGCCGGAGACTATGGAAGAGGCATGGAATATCGAAGAAAGTACAAAGGACGCCTTGCTATGTGAGTGAGGCGTCCTGATTGTTGTGCGCCTGGCGGCGCAGATTATTCTGCTGTGGTAAAGATATAGTCTACAAATGCCTGGGCGTTCTCTACATGGTTGGCATTGACCACAAAGCCGATGGCAGAGGAGCTGCCGCCTGAGAACATGTAGTTACTCGTAAAGTCTTCGGAGGCATTCTCTAAAAAGATACCTACCGGAATGGGATCAGCCATTTCTTCCGGTTTGGAAGAATCCGGATAGGCATCAGTATATTCTTCTAAGTTGTCAGCTGCTTTCTGCTTGGCTGCAAGGACTTCGCCGTCAATATAGTAGAAATAGGGGCTGTACTTCTCGATCTGTTCCGGTGTCAGCATCTCGCGCAGGTCAGCCAGATAATCCAAATAACCATAATATTCAAACGCAGCCTGGTCGGCACCTATTAGGTCGATCTCACCGGCTGCCACATAGACGCTGACCTTCTGCACAGCGGCATATGTATTCTCATCCATGGAGCCCGGTTGAAGATACAGGGAGGTGTCCACCAAAATCTCGTATTCGTCGGCATTAATCTCTGATGTGTCTAAAAAGCTCTGCTTATAAGCCTCGGCACTGTCTTCTGCCAGTACGAAACTGTTCAGGAATAAGGCATAGAGTGCCGTTTCCTTCCTCGTGACTGCTTCATATATGAAGGAAGAGATCGCTGCAATGGCAGCAACTGCGATGATAACATGCCATTTATAATATAACCAAAAATACTCCAGTTTCTGCTTGGGGGTGCCGTGCTTCATAGCCTCGCGTTCTTCGCGGAATTCGTCCATTACTGCCATGAAAATATACCTGCCTTTCTTAGTTACGTGCCTTTTATGGTGGCACTGTGTGCTTGTTCTTATCATAATAAGCGTTTTTGACTGAAATGTCAATGAAACTGTCATTATCAGATTATAAAAAAATGATAAAAATGAGGAAAAGAGTGTAAATCACTTGAAAGTTGCGCTCGTTTGTTATATCATATAAGGTAGTAAAACGTTTTTGAGGAACGGGAAAAGGACAGGATAGAAGAATGAGCGAAACATATGTAGAGTGCCTTGTAAAGCAGAAGCAGTCAGGGTTAAAGAGATTTTTGAAAGTGTTATTAATTGTGCTTACAGTGATCTTTGGAATGGCCATGATGATCATACCCCTTGCATTTATCCTTGCAGTGGCAGCAGGTGTTGGGGCTTATGTGTTGCATCTGTTTACTGATCTGGAATTTGAATATCTGTATCTGGACAGAGAGCTGGTGATCGATAAGGTGATGGCCAAGACCAGAAGAAAGAGAGTGGGAACCTATTCTTTAGACAGGATTGAGATTTTAGCTCCCATTAAGTCCTATCATTTGGACAACTTTCGGAATCGTACTGCCAAGGCAAAGGATTACAGTATCGGTGAGGAGCTTAAGCCTGACAGACGTTATGTAATGTATTACGAAGGTGGGGAGAAAGTTCTGCTAAGTCCATCAGAAGAACTGGTGAAGGCTATGAGGAATGTATCTCCCAGAAAAATTTTTAATGATTAAGGTATTTTTTGGTTGACATTACCAATTAATTTTGATACACTCAACTGCAAATCAAACATTCAGGAGGAAGAAAGATGGGACAGATAATTGGTGAAGGCATTACATTTGATGACGTGCTGTTAGTGCCGGCATACTCTCAGGTAGTTCCCAATCAGGTGGATGTTACCACTTGGCTGACGAAGAAGATCAAATTAAATATTCCGGTGATGAGTGCCGGCATGGATACTGTAACGGAGCATCGCATGGCTATCGCTATGGCGAGACAGGGCGGTATCGGTATTATTCATAAAAATATGTCTATTGAGGCGCAGGCAGAAGAGGTGGACAAGGTAAAACGTTCTGAGAACGGTGTTATCACAGATCCTTTCTCCCTGACACCGGAACATACTCTGGCAGATGCAGATGCTCTGATGGGCAAATTCCGCATTTCCGGCGTGCCTATCACAGAGGGACGTAAGCTGGTAGGTATCATTACCAACCGTGATCTGAAATTTGAGACAGACTTTACCAAGAAGATTAAGGAATCCATGACCAGTGAAGGTCTGATCACTGCTCCGGAAGGGACCACTCTGGAGGAAGCTAAGATGATTCTGGCAAAGGCTAGAAAAGAGAAGCTTCCTATCGTGGACAATGATTTTAACTTAAAAGGTCTGATCACCATTAAAGATATTGAGAAGGCTGTGAAATATCCTCTGGCTGCCAAGGATGCACAAGGCAGACTGCTCTGCGGTGCTGCGGTTGGTATCTCAGCCAATGTTCTGGATCGTGTGGCTGCACTGGTTGATGCCAAGGTAGACGTGATCGTGCTTGACAGTGCACACGGACATTCCCAGAATGTACTTAATTGTGTAAAGATGATCAAGGAGAAATATCCTGAGCTTCAGGTAATCGCCGGTAACGTGGCTACCGGTGAGGCTACAAAGGCATTGATCGAAGCCGGTGTAGACGCAGTTAAGGTAGGTATCGGTCCCGGATCTATCTGTACCACACGTGTGGTTGCAGGTATCGGTGTGCCTCAGATCACTGCTATCATGGATTGTTATGAAGTGGCTAAGGAGTATGGTGTGCCCATTATCGCAGATGGTGGTATCAAATACTCCGGAGATGTGACCAAGGCTATTGCAGCCGGCGGCAGTGTCTGCATGATGGGCAGCATGTTTGCAGGATGTGAGGAGAGCCCCGGGGATTATGAATTGTTCCAGGGTAGAAAATATAAGGTTTATCGTGGTATGGGTTCTATCGCAGCGATGGAGAACGGAAGTAAGGACCGTTATTTCCAGGAGAATGCGAAGAAGCTGGTTCCGGAAGGTGTAGAAGGCCGTGTGGCTTACAAGGGTAGTGTAGAGGATACCGTATTCCAGCTTCTGGGTGGACTTCGTTCCGGTATGGGATACTGTGGTGCCAAGGATATTGAGACATTGAAGGCTACCGGCAGATTCGTGAAGATTTCGGCAGCATCCTTGAAGGAGAGCCATCCTCATGATATCCATATCACCAAGGAGGCGCCTAACTATAGTGTAGACGATCACTAAGCGGTTGGGCCAGCAGACCCACAAGGTGGCTGTTACACTACACGTTTAGTGATTTTTAGAAAAAAGGCTTGTAAAATTAGGAAAAAGATATTAAAATAGGGATATGAGTTGCACGACTGGCGGAGAGCAGGGGACTGCGGTGGGGTTACCCACAGGGAGTGTGACAGTAGGTAGAAGCCGACCGCCTGGGCATAACACGTAGGAAACGTGCATGCTCAGGCGTTTTTGTGTTTAAGACATACAAAAGGTTGCATGAAGGTGTGTACAGATTAAATCGAGAAGGAGAAGAGAGATGGAAATGTTATCATTGAAGCAGGAATTGGAAAGCAATGCTTATCCGGGAAGAGGGATTGTGATCGGGAGATCGGCTAATGGGAAGTATGCAGTTACGGCGTATTTTATTATGGGTAGAAGTTCTAATAGCCGTAATCGTATATTTAGTGTAGAGGGAGAGGGGATTCGTACAGAGGCTTTTGATCCTTCCAAGCTGGAAGATCCCAGTTTGATTATTTATGCACCGGTTAGAGTACTTGGAAATGACACGATTGTCACGAATGGTGATCAGACCGATACCATCTATGATGGTATGAAGAGTGGTCTTACCTTTGAGCAATCTTTGAGAAGTAGGGAGTTTGAGCCGGATGGTCCTAACTATACACCGAGAATCTCGGGTGTGCTTCATGTGGAGGATGGGCAGTTTGATTATGCAATGTCTATTTTGAAAAGTAATAATGGGGATCCTTCCTGCTGTAACAGATATACTTTTACATATGATAAGCCGGTGGCAGGAGAAGGTCATTTTATTCATACTTATATGCATGACGGGAATCCGTTGCCCAGCTTTGAGGGAGAGCCTAAGTGGGTATGTATTCCTGACTGCATGGATGAATTTACTGATATGTTGTGGAACAGTTTGAATGAAGAAAATAAGGTTTCATTGTTTGTAAGATATATTGATATTGAAACAGGTAAGTATGAGACCAAGATTGTGAACAAGAATCAGTAGAAACGGGAAAGGATAAAAATTATGAACGAATTAACTTTAAAATACGGATGTAACCCGAATCAGAAGCCTTCCAGAATCTTTATGGAGGATGGAAGTGAGCTGCCTGTAACTGTGCTGAATGGCAAGCCCGGATATATCAATTTCCTGGATGCTTTCAACGGCTGGCAGTTGGTAAAAGAATTGAAGGAGGCTACCGGATTGCCGGCTGCGACTTCTTTTAAACATGTATCTCCTGCAGGTGCAGCAGTGGGTCTTCCTTTGGATGAGACTTTGGCTAAGATTTATTGGGTAGAGGATCTGGGTGAATTGTCTCCTCTGGCTTGTGCTTATGCCAGGGCAAGAGGCGCTGACAGAATGTCTTCCTTTGGTGATTTTATCGCTCTTTCCGATGTGTGTGATGCAGATACAGCCAGACTGATCAAGCGTGAGGTGTCTGACGGTGTGATTGCTCCCGGTTATACAGAGGAAGCACTGGAGATGCTGAAGGCTAAGAAGAAGGGTGGTTATAATGTGATTCAGATTGATCCTTCTTATGTGCCGGCTCCTATCGAGAGAAAGCAGGTGTATGGTATCACTTTTGAACAGGGTAGAAATGAACTGGATATCAATGGCGATCTGTTGTCCAATATTGTGACGGAGAATAAGGAGATTCCTGAGGAAGCTTTGATCGATATGAAGATTTCCCTGATCACTTTGAAGTATACCCAGTCTAATTCTGTATGTTATGTAAAGGGCGGACAGGCTATCGGCATCGGTGCAGGTCAGCAGTCTCGTATTCACTGTACCAGACTGGCAGGCCAGAAAGCAGACAACTGGTATCTGCGTCAGGCTCCTCAGGTACTGAATCTGCAGTTCCTTGACAGCATTGGCCGCGCTGACAGAGACAATGCCATCGATCTGTATATCGGAGATGAGTACATGGATGTGTTGGCAGAAGGTGCATGGCAGAGAACCTTTAAGGTAAAACCGCCTGTATTTACGGCAGAGGAGAAGCGTGCATGGCTTGATAACATGCAGGATGTGACATTGGGTTCAGACGCTTTCTTCCCCTTCTTTGACAATATTGAAAGAGCAAGAAAGAGCGGTGTAAAATATATTGCACAGCCGGGTGGGTCTGTGAGAGATGATGCGGTGATCGATTGCTGTAATAAGTATGATATGGTAATGGCATTTACCGGGATCAGACTGTTCCACCATTAAGGGGGGGACGGCGCGCCGCCGGCAGTCATCCGGGATTGGGGCTGCCACGTATGGTGTATGGCTTTTGCAGTTGTAAGGTTGTAAGTGTTACTAAGGGGTTACGGCCGGTTGGAATAGAAGTTAAGGGCAGAACACAAAATGACAAAACTCGTCGCGCTTTGGCGCTCCTCAGACATGTTGTCATTTTGTGTTCTAACACTTCAATTCCAACCGGCCGTAACCCCTAAGTAACTCTAACAACCTTACAGATGTCAAAAGCCATACACCATACGTGGCAGCCCCAATCCCGGATGACTGCCGGCGGCGTGCCTCACAATGGTGAAGGATTGTTACATGAAGTTAGTACGTTTTGGTGGTTTTTTGTAAAAAATGCTTTATTATTTCCATGATTTGTGATATGATTAAGAATATTTCAGCGAATGTGGGTTGCTGTTAGGAAAGGTAAGGTTATTCTTATGAGTGAGATGAAGAATGATGTTAGGAATGAAATAGAGAAGAGTGGGGATGTGGAAGTGCAGGAGAAGGTTTCCAGGCATTTTATTGAGCAGATTATTGATAAGGATCTGGCGGAAGGGGTGTATGATACAGTGCATACGCGGTTTCCTCCGGAGCCTAATGGGTATCTTCATATTGGACATGCCAAGAGTATTTTGTTGAATTATGGGCTGGCTAAGCAGTATGGCGGGAAGTTTAATATGAGGTTTGACGATACCAATCCTACTAAGGAGAAGGTGGAGTTTGTAGAGTCTATTAAGGCGGATATTGAATGGTTGGGGGCAGACTGGGAGGACAGGCTATTCTTTGCATCGGATTATTTTGGTCAGATGTATGAGGGGGCTGTAAAGCTGATCAAGAAGGGGAAGGCTTATGTGTCTGATCTGACTGCGGAGGAGATCCGTGAGTATAGAGGGTCGCTTACGGAGCCGGGTAAGGAGGATCCTTATGCAGGAAGAAGTGTAGAGGAGAATCTGAAGCTGTTTGAGGAGATGAAAGAGGGGAAATATGCAGATGGTGAGAAGGTGCTTCGTGCTCGCATCGATATGACTTCTCCTAATATCAATATGAGAGATCCGGTCATTTATCGTGTGGCTCATATGACACATCACAATACGGGCGATCAGTGGTGTATTTATCCCATGTATGACTTTGCACATCCGATCGAGGATGCTATTGAGGGAATTACTCATTCTATCTGTACATTGGAGTTTGAGGATCATAGGCCGCTGTATGACTGGGTGGTAAGAGAACTGGAGTATCCGAATCCGCCGAAGCAGATTGAGTTTGCCAAGCTGTATCTGACTAATGTGGTGACGGGTAAGAGATATATTAAGAAGCTGGTAGAGGAAGGTATCGTGGATGGATGGGATGATCCCCGTCTAGTGTCTATTGCGGCGCTTAGAAGAAGAGGATTTACACCGGAGTCTATCA
>JAZQGM010000131.1:0-20221 GCA_045540075.1 Acetatifactor sp.
ACAGTATGCAGCTGCGCCTACCTATGGTGGAAGGTACGATATGTGGCAGTATCAGGCTACCGGTAAGGTCAGCGGGATCAGCGGGGATGTGGATATGAACTGGAGTTATCTGGGGTATTGATACATGTTGTCGGAAAACCCTGAAAGATAGAGTTACAACTCAGTCACCAATCAGGTGCTGAGTTGTAACTTTTTGTCGTGATAATACTAAAAGAACTAGCCATAACAGGAAATATTTGTTATAATAGTCTTATTATAGAAAAGTGGCATACTATGTCCTATTTATTGGAAGAATAAAATGATCAGTATATGGTCGAGGAAAGGATAGAAGAAAATGGGTAAAATAACAGTTGAGACTTGCCAGATAGAGGGTTTGAAGGTGATCACTCCCACCGTGTTCGGAGATGCCAGAGGTTATTTCATGGAGACGTATCATTATAATGATTATAAGGCGGCAGGCATTGATGTGGAATTTGTGCAGGACAATCAGTCTGCATCTAAAAAGGGTGTACTGAGAGGTCTGCATTTTCAGAAGGAATTCCCCCAGGACAAGCTGGTGCGTGTGATCAAAGGCGAGGTATATGATGTGGCAGTGGATCTGAGGAAGGATTCACCGACGTTCGGTCAGTGGTACGGCGTACTGCTCAGTGAGGAGAATAAGAAGCAGTTCTTTATTCCTAAGAATTTTGCCCATGGATTCCTGGTGCTTTCTGATTATGCGGAGTTTTGTTATAAATGTACGGACTTTTATCATCCCAATGACGAGGGTGGTCTGATCTATAACGATCCTGAGATCGGTGTAGAGTGGCCCATACCGGAAGGGATGGAGCTGATCCTGTCAGAGAAGGATACCAAGTGGGGCGGTCTGTCTGCATATAAGGCTGAAAGAGGACTGAAGTAATGAAAATGACAAAAAAACGCGGCATACTGCTGTTTCTTTTGTTGGCAGCAGTTGTGGCTGCTATTATCATATTTCACCATAATCCCGGAGCGGATTCACAGGAGGAACTTTGGAAGAAGATTATTTCCTGTGGTGTGATTCTGGGCGCTTGTGTTGTGTTTGTAAAGTTATATGATAAATTAACTGTGCTTCCGGTAGAATTGTATCAGAGCAGGCATTTGATCTGGAAGCTTGCCAAGAATGATTTTAAGAAGCGGTATGCAGGCTCTTATCTGGGGGCAGTGTGGGCTATGGCACAGCCTGTGGTCACGGTGGCCATGTATTATGTGGTGTTTGATCTGATCATGGACAGCAGGGCAGGGGTGCTTCGGGATGGTGTGGAAGTTCCATTCGTGTTGTTCTTGACAGCGGGACTGGTTCCCTGGTTTTTCTTCAGCGAAGCTTTGACCAATGGTACCAATGCACTGTTGGAATATAATTATCTGGTGAAGAAAGTTGTGTTTAAGATCAGTATCCTGCCAATCATTAAGATCATTGCAGCTACCTTTATTCATGCATTCTTTGTACTGGTGATGTTGATCATTGCTGCGCTTTATGGGTATTATCCCAGTGTTTATACGATACAGCTGATATACTACAGCTTTTGTCTGCTTGTGTTTGTGTTGGCACTTTGCTATACCACCTGTGCTGTGGTGGTGTTTTTCAAGGATCTTTCCCAGATCATCAATATCGTGCTGCAGATCGGCATGTGGGCCACTCCCATTTTGTGGAATATGGAGGGACTTGGCGACACATGGCGGTTTATTGTGAAACTGAATCCTCTGGTGTATGTGGTAAACGGGTATCGCAGTGCTATTTATGAGCAGCAATGGTTCTTCCGGGACTTTTTCTCTACCATGTACTTCTGGATCGTGACAGTGGTGCTGTTTGGTTTCGGTGCGCTGGTATTTAAGCGATTGAAGGTGCATTTTGCAGACGTACTATAAGACAGGAGAGGTAAAATGGATGATAAGACACTGGCCATAGATGTCAGGGATGTGAAAAAAATATATAAATTATATGATAAGCCCTCCGATCGAATGAAGGAGGCTTTTGGTCTGAACAAGAAGCACAAGGCTAAGCTGCATTATGCCTTAAATGGTGTGAATATGCAGATCCGTCAGGGAGAGACTGTGGGGATCATTGGTACCAACGGTTCCGGCAAGTCTACGATCCTGAAGATCATCACCGGTGTATTAAATCCCACGGAGGGTGAGGTCAGGGTAAACGGCAGGATTTCTGCACTGTTAGAGCTGGGTGCCGGTTTTAATATGGAGTATAACGGTATCGAGAATGTGTACCTGAACGGAACCATGATGGGTTTTTCCGAGAAAGAGATCGATGAGAAGCTGCCGGAGATTCTGGAGTTTGCAGATATCGGAGATTATGTGACACAGCCGGTGAAGACTTATTCCAGTGGTATGTTTGTACGACTGGCTTTTGCTGTGGCCATCAATATTGAGCCGGAGATTTTGATCGTGGACGAGGCGCTGAGTGTGGGAGACGTGTTTTTCCAGGCAAAGTGTTATCACAAGTTTGAAGAATTCAAGAAAATGGGTAAGACCATTGTATTTGTAAGTCATGATCTGAGCAGTATCAGTAAGTACTGCGACAGGGTATTTTTGTTAAATAAGGGAAATCTTCTGGGGGAAGGCAGTCCCAAGGAGATGATCGATGCATACAAGCGGGTGCTGGTAGGGCAGTATGAGGTGCCTGATAAAGAAGAGGCCGGGGAGCCTGTGCAGGAGGAAAGCCAGAATCCTCATTTGTTGGAATACGGTGATAAGAAGGCGCAGATCGAAGAATTTTACCTGACCGATGACCGCAATGTGAGAACCACGGCGGTGGTCAAGGGAACAGAATTTACCATTCATATGAAGGTGCGTATCAATGAGCATATTCCGGCGCCCATCTTTGCTTTTTCCATGAAGAATATTATGGGTACAGAGATCACAGGTACCAATAGCATGATAGAGAAGGCGTACCTTGAAAGTGTAGAGCCGGGACAGGTGAAAGAAGTGACGTTTACCCAGAAAATGAGCTTGCAGGGCGGAGAGTATCTGCTATCTTTGGGCGTGACTGGGTTCAATAAGGATGTGTTTAAGGTGTATCATCGTCTGTATGATGTGCTGAATATTACGGTGGTATCTGATAAGAACACGGTGGGATATTATGATATGGATTCTTGCATAAAGGTGGCGGATGTATGACAGAGTATATCGGAAAAGTAAAATTGGATTACAGTAAATATCCGGGACAGGATCTGTACTGCGATGGTCAGGTAGAGGATGAACTGCTTCAGATCGTGAAGGATGGCGCAGATATGGATTATACTCCGCTGATCAGTGAGAGGAAGCAATGGCCCCTTTTGTATCATTTGTCACCCCTTAGGGAAAATATTGTGGACTGGCTGCCCATAACGAAAGAGGACAAAGTACTGGAAGTGGGCAGCGGCTGCGGCGCCATCACAGGAGCTTTTGCCCGTAAGGCAGGAGCTGTTACTTGTGTGGATCTGTCCAAAAAGAGAAGTCTGATCAATGCCTACCGTCACAGGGATTGTGACAATGTGACTATTCATGTAGGCAATTTCAAGGATATTGAGCCGGATCTTCAGGCGGATTATGATTATATCTGCCTGATTGGTGTGTTTGAATATGGGCAGGGGTATATCGGCGGTGATACGCCTTATGAGGATTTTCTTAAGATCCTGATGCGCCATCTGGTACCCGGTGGAAGAATCGTGATCGCCATTGAGAATAAATATGGCATGAAATATTTTGCGGGTTGTAAAGAAGATCATCTGGGAACTTATTTCAGTGGCATTGAAAATTATGTGGATGGCGGCGGTGTGCGTACCTTTGGCCGTAAGGGTCTTGAAAAAATATTCAGTGCCTGTGAGGTGGAGGAGTACCATTTTTATTATCCTTATCCCGATTATAAATTTATGACTACACTTTACAGTGACGGTTATCTGCCGGGTAAAGGAGAGTTGTCCAATAATCTGCGTAACTTTGACAGGGACAGAATGCTTTTGTTCCACGAAAAAGACGCTTATGACGGAGTCATTGAGGAAGAGTTGTTTCCTGTATTTTCCAATTCCTATATGGTTGTGTTGGGGGCTGATTTCGAGATCAAGTATGCCAAATATTCCAATGACCGTGCACCTCAGTATCGTATCAGGACCCAGATCGAGCAGGATGAGACAGGGCACAGAACTGTCTTAAAGTGTCCCTTATCTGCGGAGTCACTTCCTCATGTGAAAGGGATGGAAGAGGCATATAGGCTTTTGACTGACAGATATGAGGGGTCAGGGCTTCATATGAATCATTGCACTTTGGATAAAGAAGGGTATGCAAGATTTGAGTACATTTATGGGATTACTTTGGCTGAACTGATGGATAAATGTCTGGAACGAGGGGATGAAGAAGGATTTCTTGCATATTTTAGGGAGTTTGTAAAAAAGACTGGGTATGGCGAGGAGTGCGCAGTTGCTGACTTTGACCTAATCTTTTCTAATATTTTAGTGTCTGGTGATAAGTGGACGCTGATCGATTATGAATGGACAGTTGCAAAACAGGTGGATGTAAAGGTGCTTGCTTATCGGGCGCTGTATTGTTATATGTTGGAGGATCCCAAGAGGGCAAAGCTGCCTCTGGATCGGATCTTAAAGGAACTTGGGATCAGCGAGGAAGAAGCCCTAAGAATTCAGGCACAGGAATTGTTGTTCCAGGAGCGGGTAAACGGAAATGAGCGTTCTATGGCCCAGTTAAGGGATGATATCGGTTGTAAGATCACCAAGCCTCAGGAGTGGATCGACAGGTATGGTGACTCCCGGGAGGTTAACCGGGTGCAGATTTATGAAGACAGAGGCGAGGGTTATAAAGAGGAAGAATCCTATTTTGTAACAGATGCTTATCAAGGTGAGAACCTGATCGTAGTGGATATAGAAGTCAGTGGAGAAGTGAAGAATCTGCGGATTGACCCGTCTATGGACTGCTGCATGGTGAAGATTCAGGAACTTAGCTGGAATGGCATGGAGCTGGATGGCTGTAACGGACGTTTGCTGGTGGTGAATGGTAAGGTGGCTGAGCCGGCAGAGGGGACGGGAAATCAGCCAAGTATCGTATTTCCTACCACAGACCCTAATATCAATCTTCGGGTGGAGAGATTGCAACGTTTGGGGCTAAATCTCTTGCATATGAAGATGGAAGTGGTCAGGATCCCTGAGGCCATGGCCATGGATATGGCGCAGAAGAGGCGCTTTTGGTAATTGTGATGAAAGCTGGAAGATTGCTGGTTCGGAGAATGCAGCAACGCTGAAAGGAGTTACGCATGGGCGTCCGGGAGTTGATCAGGCAGAAGCTGGTTGCATATGAAGAAAAAAAATATAAAGCCAAGCTTTCCGGGAAAAAGATCACATATGATCAGTGGATTGCCGGGGAGGAGCAGACGAAAAGGGTGGGAAAAGAACCCCGGATTGTGCTGTTACAGACCGGTGAAGGTACTTTGGCAACCGGCGCAGAGGAAGCCATCAAAGCATTCTTTGCGAAGCATCCTGAGGTGGTGATCGCGTATGGTGATGAGGATGTAGAGAACCCTTCCGTAGGAAAGCGCTCAGATCCCTGGTTTAAGCCGGACTGGTCACCGGATACCTTTCTAAGTGGATTTTACTTTGGCAGTGTGACGGCTGTGCGCCGGAAATGGCTTGAGAAAAATAGTGAGCTGACGGAGGTTGGCGGGCTTACAGATCAGATCTGGCAGCTTGTGGCAGCAGCAGGTGGTTTTGAGAAGGGCTGTAAGGCAATCGGGCATATTCCCCGGATCCTTTTTCATGGTGTCAGCAAGGCTAAACAGGAGGAAATCAACGCATGGAAGGTGATGCATGATGATCCGGTAGGTGAAGGAATCCCTGTAGACACAGGGGTGAGCTGCGCGGAAGAAAGCAATCACAGCATGATCTCTATCATTATCCCATCTAAAGATCATCCGGATATCCTCTTTCAGTGTTTGGCTGCTTTGTTTAAGACAAAAGGCGATTGTAAGTGTGAGGTGATCGTGGTTGACAATGGAAGCCTCGAAGAAAATCGCCTGAAGATAGAAGATTTTTTGCAAAATGCTCCCACTCCCTGTAAATATATTTACAGACCGATGGAATTTAATTTTTCAAGGATGTGTAATCTGGGCGCACAGGAAGCAGAGGGAGAGTTTTTGCTTTTCTTAAATGATGATGTGGAGGCAGTGTGTCCGGGGTGGCTTGCACAAATGGTACACAAAGCTGTACTGCCTTATGTAGGCGCTGTGGGATTAAAGCTTTATTATCCGGGCGGGAAGCAGATACAGCATATCGGTATCGTTAATCTTCCGGAGGGTCCCATACACAAGCTGCAATTTATGACAGATGACCGGGATGTATACGGTTTCAATACCCGGGATAGGAACGTGCTGGCGGTGACGGGCGCCTGTCTGATGGTACAGAAAGAAAAATACAGACGGGCCGGTGGGATGAAGGAAGGGCTAAGAGTGACTTTTAATGATGTGGATCTTTGCTTTCAGTTGTGGGAGCAGGGATATCACAATGTGGTGTTGAACAGTATCTATGCTTACCATCACGAGTCTTTGTCCAGAGGAGAAGATTCCTCCGGGGAGAAGGCTGCCAGACTTAAAGAAGAACAGGAAAAGCTGTATGCATTTCATCCCAAGTTAAAGGGAATGGATCCCTATTATTCGCCCGGGTTTAACAGGGATGTGTGGGATGCTGCCATCAGACCTATCTTTGTGACTGCCGGGAATCGGATGCAGGAGGCAGGTTTTCAGGAGATTACAGTAGATCTTAACCGGTGTCGGAGAGATGACTGTCTGTTATTTTCGTTGCAAAAGTGCGGGGATGATTGTATACAAGGCTACAGTGTGGTTCTTGGGGACAATAACGCCTGTTATGACAGACGGCTGATACTTTGCAGGCTGGAGCAACAGGATATGCACAAACCGGAGCCGGTGGGGGAGCCACAGGGAAAGATCCGCTGCGTGAGCATCACTTTGGAAGGGCAGTACCGTCCGGATCTGGAAGAAAACATGACAGATCAGGTGAATGTGGCATTATGCGGGTTCTGGGTAAAAGCGGACCGGATTCCTGAAGGGGTATATCGTATGGGAATTTTGGCAGACAGCCGGGTAAGCGGTATCCGTTTAGTAAATTGGAGCAAAACACTTTATGTGAAAAGATAATATCGTTGACATAATAGAAAGGTTGGAAGAGACATGACAGAAGCAGATTATAAAGAGGCTTATGAGCAGGAACGCCTGAAAAGTGCGGATCTTGCAGCCAGAGTGGCGCAGCTGGAGTCGAAGAATGAGGAGCTTACCTGGAAGCTTGACCGTATCAGGAATAATCCTCTGTGGAAAGCAAGCAAGCCTGCCAGAAACGGCATCCACTGGGCCATCCGTCAGAAGGACAGACTGGTAAATTGTGGCGGCGTGAAGGGCGTGGTTCAGAAGCTGGATTATAAGAAAAGAGAGCGTAAAGCCATGAAGCAGTTTGGCACAGAAAGCTTACCTTCTGAAGAAGAGGCAGCCAGACAGCGCTTAGAAGTGTTCCCGAGAATGGTGAAGATCAGTATTCTGGTGCCCCTTTGGAACAATGACAGGCAGTTTCAGATTGAAATGTTGAATTCTGTCATGAATCAGACTTATGAGAACTGGGAACTTTGTCTGGCTGACGGTTCCGATGCAGACCATGCTTATATCGGTGAGATTTGTCAGGAATATGCAGCAAAGGCAGGCGGGCGCATCGTTTACAAGCATCTTGAGAAAAATGGAGGCATTTCCGGCAACACCAATGAATGCTTAAAGCTTGCCACCGGAGAGTTTATCGGTCTGTTTGACCAGGATGATCTGTTACATCCCAGCGCGCTGTATGAGTATGTAAAAGTGATCAATGAGCAGAATGCGGATTATATTTACTGTGATGAGACTACCTTCCATGACGGGGACATCAATAAGGCTTTGACCATGCATTTTAAACCGGATTATGCGCCGGATAATCTGCGTGCCAATAATTATATCTGCCATTTCAGTGTATTTTCCAGAGCACTTTTAGATGGAACGGAGCTGTTCCGCACCAAATTTGACGGCAGTCAGGATCATGATATGATTCTGCGTCTGACGGATAATGCCAAGCAAGTGGTTCATGTGCCCAAGGTGTTGTATTACTGGAGAAGTCATGCCGGCAGTGTGGCTTCCGGTATCTCGGCCAAGCCCTATGCTATAGAAGCGGCTAAGGGTGCTGTGGCAGAGCATCTTAAAAAGCATGGTTACGATCATTTTGAGATCACCAGCACCAGAGCTTTTGAGACGATTTTCAGGATTCAGTATCAGATTCTGGGCAATCCCAAGATTTCCATTGTGATCGCCAATAAGGATCATGAGCAGGATTTAAGAAGGTGTATTACTTCCATCGTGGAGAAGTCCACTTATGATAACATAGAGATAATTGTGGTGGAAAATAACAGCACTACTCAGGAGATCAAGGATTATTATCAGGAGCTTACTCAAAAGGGACAAGCAAAGATTGTGACCTACGAAGGCGCCTTTAATTACTCGGCAGTGAATAATCTTGGTGTTTCCCATGCAACCGGAGAATATATTCTGCTTTTGAATAATGATACGGAAGTGATCACGGTCAACTGGATGGAAGAAATGTTGATGTATGCCCAGCGAGAGGATGTGGGTGCCGTTGGAGCCAAGCTGTATTACGAGGATAAGACCATTCAGCACGCAGGCGTAGTCATCGGTCTGGGTGCCCACAGGACTGCCGGTCATATTCATTATAAACAGGCCAGGATGAACCTGGGATATATGGGAAGACTTTGTTATGCCCAGAACTTGTCTGCTGTGACAGGAGCCTGTCTTATGGTAAAGAAAAGCCTGTATGAGGCGGCTGGGGGACTGGATACCGGTTTTGCAGTGTCTTTAAATGACGTGGATTTCTGCCTGAAACTGAGGAAAATGGGATATTTGAATGTATGGACTCCTTTTGCGGAGCTGTATCATTATGAATCCATTTCCAGAGGTTTGGATACGCACGGTGAGAAGGCAGAGCGTTATAACAAGGAGTCTGAGGTATTCCGTAACAAGTGGAAGGATGTACTTGACAAAGGAGACCCATATTATAATGTGAACTTCTCTTTGGATAGAAGTGACTTCTCACTGAAAGTACAGCCGTAACAAGGTTTGTAACAAAGGAGGAGTGGACATATGCTGTTCAATTCGACTGTATTTTTGATGGTATTTCTTCCAATCGCGCTGGTGGGCTGGTTTGTTTTACAGAAGTTTGAGAATCCCACACCCGCCAGAGCTTTTCTGACGGGGATGTCATTGTGGTTTTATGGCTATTATAATATTTATTATCTGTGGATCCTGGTGGCAAGTTTGTTGATAAACTTCTTTGTCAGTGGCCTCATGGAAAAAACAGGTAGGGGGACAGGTAGAAAACTGCTGTTTTGGCTGGGTTCCGCAGCCAACCTGGGATTATTGTTTTATTTTAAGTATTTTAACTTTTTCATTGATAATTGTAATTTTTTCTTACACACGGATATACATGTGGAAAAAATTGCCCTGCCCCTGGGTATCAGCTTTTTTACCTTTCAGCAGCTATCCTTTCTGATAGAGAGGTACAAGGGAAATGCAGAGCATTATGGTTTCCTGGAGTACAGTTGTTTTATCAGTTTTTTTCCACAGCTGGTGGCAGGTCCCATCGTGCTGCATGATGAATTTATTCCTCAGCTGAAGGCACGCAGGAACAGAAAGTTTTCTGCAGAAGGGTTTCTGGCAGGAGCAGAGCTTTTTATCCTGGGACTGGCCAAGAAGGTACTGCTGGCAGATGTACTGGGAATCCTGGTAAATGCAGAATATGCCAATCTGGCGTATTTGGATGCGGTTTCTGCATGGGTGACTATTATCTGCTATATGTTGGAGCTGTATTTTGATTTCAGCGGGTATAGTGATATGGCAAGAGGGCTTGGACGGATGTTTGGCTTTGAACTGCCGGAGAATTTCAGAGCTCCTTTGATGGCGGTGTCGGTCAGGGACTTCTGGAGAAGATGGCATATTACGTTGTCCCGTTTTTTTACAAGTTATATCTATATTCCCCTGGGTGGTAACCGCAAAGGAAAAGGCAGGCAGTGTCTGAACCTGCTGGCAGTATTTCTTGTCAGCGGTCTGTGGCATGGTGCCAACTGGACCTTTATTCTCTGGGGGCTACTTCATGGTCTGGCTGCCCTGTGGGAGACTATATTCCCGAAGCTCAGATTCAAGCGGGAATGGATGAACCGATTGGTCACAGGGATATTTATCACCCTCTCTTTTTCCATTTTCAGAAGCGATTCGTTAAAAAGTGCAGGTCTTTTGTGGAAAAAGCTTTTTACCGGAGGGAATACAGGGATGTTCTTTGGCGTCTGCAATGTACTTCAGATACCGGAAAACTTCGCCATCCGCAAAGCCTTGGAGCTTGTCGCCCCTCAGTATCTGAATGTGATGTATGTGGGTTGTCTGGTGCTGCTGCTTGGTATCAGTATCAGGCTTGTTTGTGGAAAACGTGCCGAAGAGTGGCTATACAGTCATGGAAAGACCACAGGCGGTCTGTTTTGTCTGGCTGCACTGTTTATCTGGGCAGTGATCTCACTGTCTCAGGTGAGTACATTTTTGTACTTTAACTTCTAACCCGGTTCAGCTGGAGCGTGGCTGAACGTCCTTGGCCCCAATATGTATCAGAAGGAGTTGTGTATGAGATTTTTGCGGACACCCCTTGGAAAGTTATGTTTGTTTATCATAGGCCTGCTTTTTGCTGTTGTAGCGGCAGTCTGGTTCTTTGATCCTTTTTATCAGTATCATGCACCTTTCCCGGGTATGGAAGCGGTGCTGAATGACCGGGACAACCAGATGCCGGGAACCATTAGGAATTTCAAGTATGACAGTGCGTTGGTAGGTTCTTCCGTTGCGGAAAATTTTGACAGCAGTTATCTGGATGAGATGTATGATTGTCAAACACTGAAGATCATCAGAGCTTCCGGTTCTGTGGCGGATTTACTGTATTATCTGGAGATGGCGCAGGAGGAGAGGGAGCTTAAAAATGTGTTCTGGTGCCTGGATCTGTTTGCCCTGGAGGCATCCACGGAAGTGACGCTTTATGGACAGGACACACCCAGGTATCTGCATACGAAGACGGTGCTGGATGATGTTACGTATTTGCTCAATAAAGATGTGATCTTTGAAAAAATACCTCTTATGCTTGCATCAGCATACATGGGCAGAAATACCGGCGGCAAGGCTTATGACTGGTCCCATGACAAAGAATTTAGTGCGGCCAAAGCCATGCAGGCCTATGAGAAGCCTGACGAGAAGCTTGAAAAACAGGATTTTTCCGGGGACATATCTGTGATTAAGGCCAATATTTTAAGCCTTGCAGACCAGATATCATCCCATCCTGATACCCGGTATCGTATTTTACTTCCGCCTTATTCCATGATGTGGTGGGATTGTGCTCATACCAATGGAAATTTAGAAAAGCAGTTTTATATCTTAGAGCAGGTGATGCCTGTACTTTTAGTACTGCCCAACGTAGAAGTTTATTATTTCCAGGATGAAGAGGCAATTATTTGCAATCTGGATAACTACATGGATATGATACACTATACGCCTCAGGTAAACCAATATATGCTGGAGCAGATGACCTGTGGCAAGAAACAGTGGGATGCAGAAAACTGGCAGGAAGAACTGCAAAAAATGCGGGATCTGGTGGACAGGATAATCAGAACGAAAATATATAAGTATTATATGGCCGATCCCAATCAGAAAGTGGGGTAGCTATGAACTTGGCTAACTTGAAAAAAACAATTTATTATTTGCGAAGAAATGGAATCAAAAATACATTTTATGCAGTCAGTGAGCGGCTTGCGCAGCAAAAGGCGAAAGCCTATCATTATGCTGCACCTGATGATCTGACATTAACAACCCAGAGAAATCATGAATTTACGGTAAAGCCGCTGTTTAGTATTGTGGTGCCCCTTTACAGGACACCAAAGGAGTATCTGGTCGAGATGATAGATTCCGTGCTGGGGCAGACTTATGGGCGGCTGGAGCTGATTCTGGCGGATGCCACCGAAGATGACAGTGTGGAGCGTATTGTGCGGGAGAAGTATGCAAAACAGCTTGATGAGTGTGTCTGGGAGGGGGGCAGGATAGGTCGGATCAAATACAGCCGGTTGGAGCGAAACGGAGGAATTTCAGAGAATAGTAATCAGGCACTTGCATTTGTGACAGGAGATTATGTGGGGCTTTTAGATCATGATGATGTGCTGACGCCGGATGCTTTATTTGAAATGGCAGTGCACATAGAGCGCAGAAGTCTTGAGGGGCAGGAATCCATGCTTTTATATTCTGATGAAGATAAGTGCAATCAGGACAGAACAGCATATTATGAGCCACATTTTAAATTGGATTTTAATTTTGATTTACTGTTGTCCAACAATTATATATGCCATTTTATGGTAATGAAGAAAGAGCTGATACAGAGCCTTGGTTTTCGCAAAGAATATGATGGGGCACAGGATTTTGATCTGGTGCTGCGGGCTGTGGAGCATATACTGTCAGGTGAGACCCGGATCGTGCATATTCCCAAGGTGCTATATCACTGGCGGTGTCATACCGGATCTACCGCGGAGAATCCCCAGAGCAAGCAGTATGCTTATGAAGCCGGAAAGAGAGCTGTGCAGGATATGGCGGGGAGAATGGGGTGGAACGCAGAGGCTGTACACCTAAAACATTTGGGTTTCTATGGCTTGAATTATAAGCCGGATATGCTTACTGTGCGTAAAGATGTGGGTGCTGTGGGAGGAAAGCTTCTGTGCCGGGGACGGATTACAGGTGGTGCTTATGACCATAATGGTGAAATATTGTATCTGGGGTTGAGACAAGGTTACAGCGGATATATGCACAGAGGAGTGTTGGTTCAGAACGTGGATGCTGTTGATATCAGAAATATCCGGGTAAGCAATGCATGCACAGATACGTTTCAGCATATTGTAGGTGTGCCTTACGTAACGGCAGAAAATGGCTGTTTTGACTGGACATTGCTTCCGAAAGGAACAGATTACCTGTCCGTAAGTCTCTCATTGGGGGAGGCACTGCGCAACCAAGGGTACCGGGTTTGCTGGGATCCTGGACTTGCGCCGGTAAAAGAAAGGAAATGAGATGATTAAGGCGACGGTGGTTATTCCAAATTACAATGGGTTGAAATATATAGGGGATTGCCTGGACAGTTTATATCGGTTGAAGGAGCAGGACTTATTCCAGGTTTTGGTGGTGGATAATGGGTCTAAGGATGGGAGCCCGGAGGTCGTGAAGGAGAAATATCCCTGGGTGAAGTTGGTGCAGCTTTCGGAGAATACGGGCTTTTGCCATGGGGTGAATGTGGGGATAGAAGAGGCGAGGACGCCTTATGTGATCCTACTGAATAATGATACCATAGTGCTTGAAGGCTTTGTGAAAGGCTTAGTGGATGCCATTGAGCAGGATGATAAGATCTTTGCTGCAAGTGCTATGATGCTCCAGTGGCAGAATCATGATCTGATTGATGATGCCGGTGATCAATATTGTGTACTAGGCTGGGCTTATGCCAGAGGAAAAGGAAAAAAGGCTTTAGGTTATCAGAAGCCGGCCAAGATTTTTGCGGCTTGTGGTGGGGCTTCGGTTTATCGAAAGAGCATCATGGATACCATAGGTTATTTTGATGAAAACCACTTTGCCTATCTGGAAGACATCGATATCTCCTATCGCGCAGCAATTTACGGATATCGTTGCGTCTATACACCCGATTCCAAAGTGCTTCACGCAGGCAGTGCCACTACCGGTTCCAGGTATAATGAATTCAAGACAAGCCTTGCCTCTGCCAACAGTGTATACCTGATTGGCAAAAACATGCCCCTCCTTCAATTGATTTGGAACCTCCCGTTCCTCCTTTCGGGATTTTTGATCAAAACCCTGTTTTTTTTCAGAAAGGGAATGGGATTTCTTTATCTAAAGGGTCTTGTAAATGGTGTTCGTAAGCTGACAAGTCAGGAAGGAAGAAACCATAAAGTTCACTTTCAATGGCGCAACCTCCCCCACTATCTGTCAATTCAGGCAAAACTTTATAAGAATACAATGACCCTTTTTATGAAAAAATAAAAGCAAATTATATCGAACAAATTCTTAAGACAAGTTAAGAAACTGCTTCATAAATTATTAAGTTGCTCTTTTGTCGATATTATTGTAGAATATTTGTAACTATTCAGGACCATATTCCGCGAGGTGTTTTGCGAAGCAAAATCCCGAGTAAGCATGGCACCAACTGATGCATAAGCAGCAGTTGTGTGCATCAATGTGACTGTGAAGAACGAAGTTCTGAACAGTTACGAATATTCGCAGATACTAAGACTGGGTGATGCTTATGATAAAAGACAATCAAAAGGTGTTCAACAGGCTGCATCTGATAATGGATGCGATTATCACAGCAGTCTCTTATACACTGGCGTATTATATTAAATTTTATATCACCAAGCCCGGCCCTGAGCCGGGAGATTTACCGGCTGTGGATTATTTTATGGTACTCATTATACTGGTTCCGGCGTATATGTTGCTGTATTATTACTGCAATGTCTATACCCCCAAGCGAACGGTTCGCAGGCGGCATGAGATCTGGGGCATCTTTAAGGCAAATAGCTTTGGAATTGTCATTTTTATTCTGGCATTGTATGTGGTAATACGGGAGATTAACTTTTCCCGAATGATGATGGCTATTTTTTTCGGCCTGAATGTAGGTCTGACAGCATGTTCTCGCATTATACTGCGTAAAAGCCTGCAGACAATGCGGAGCAAAGGTTATAATCTGAAGCATATTCTTCTGGTAGGCTATTCCAGATCGGCAGAAGAGTATATCAACAGACTTCACGACAATCCCCAGTGGGGATACGTGGTATGTGGTATTTTGGACGATCATGTGCCCAGAGGAACATTATACAAAGGTGTCAAGGTATTGGGAACTATCGGAAATCTGGACTATATCCTTCCGGAAAATAAATTGGATGAAATTGCCATTACCCTTTCTTTAAAGGATTATGAGCATTTGGAAAGAATTGTAGATATCTGCGAGAAGTCGGGTGTGCATACTAAGTTTATACCGGATTATAATAGTTTGATTCCTACTCATCCATATACGGAGGATTTGATGGGACTTCCGGTGATCAACATCCGCTATGTACCATTGACCAATACCATAAATATGCTTTTAAAGCGTGCTATGGATATCATCGGAGCACTTTTGGGAATCATAATTACATCTCCGATCATGTTGGTGTCAGCACTTCTGGTCAAACTGACCAGTCCGGGACCGGTGATTTTCAAGCAGGAGAGAGTGGGGCTTCACAACAAGCCGTTCTATATGTATAAATTCCGCAGTATGGAACAACAGGCTCCCAGTGAGGAAAAGAAAGCCTGGACGGTGAAGAATGATCCCAGAGTGACCCCTGTTGGTAAGTTTTTAAGGCGGACAAGTCTTGATGAACTGCCGCAGTTGTTCAATATTTTAAAAGGTGATATGAGTCTTGTGGGTCCCAGACCGGAACGGCCTCTATTTGTAGAGAAGTTTAAGGAAGAAATACCCAGATATATGGTAAAGCATCAGGTACGGCCGGGACTGACCGGCTGGGCCCAGGTGAACGGATATAGAGGAGATACTTCTATCCGTAAGCGTATCGATCATGATATTTACTATATCGAGAACTGGACCATAGGATTTGATATTAAAATCATATTTATGACGTTTTTTACAGGATTTATTAACAAAAACGCATATTGATCATCATATGCGCGAAAGGGAGAACTAAAATTATGACAACGAATCAGACAAACGGTGCATCAGGTCGCACAGGAAACGGTACCAGTCAAAGTCAGGCAGCAAGAGCCAGAGCAGCCAGACAGAGGGCAGCTAAGAAGAGAAGAAAAATCATTGTATTTGCCATCGAGATCGTGATACTGGTGGTTATGGTAGCGTTTATGCTTAAGGTGTTTGAGAAGAGTGAGGAGGGTCCTATTGTGGTAGATCTTCCTACTGAGCCGGATGAAATTGAAATTGCCACCCAGGTTCAGGAAGATCCGGTTATGAAAGGTTATTGGAATATTGCATTGTTTGGTGTGGATGCAAACAATGAAAACGAGTTGGTCAAGGGCGGCAGAAGTGACAGTACCATGATTGCCAGCATTAATCTGGATACAGGCGACATCAAGCTTGTGAGTGTATACCGTGACACCTATCTGAATATTGGTAACGACTATTACATAAAATGTAATACTGCGTATAATAAGGGTGGTGGAGAACAGGCTGTTTCGATGCTGAATGCGAATTTGGACATGGATATTAATGACTTTGTAGCCATTGGTTATGAAGGACTGATGGGTATAGTAGATGGTCTGGGCGGTGTTTATCTGGAAGTAGATGAACAAGAGTTAAAGCATATCAACAATTATCAGTATAGCATTGCAAAGGTTCTTGACATTGATGATTACGAAGAGGTAAAAAAGATCGGTAGACAGAAACTGAATGGTCTGCAGGCTACCGCATATTGTCGTATCCGTTACAGGACAGGTGATGACTTCGCTCGTGCATCCAGTCAGCGTGAGTTACTTATAGCTATTGAAGAGCGAATTAAGGAGTCAGACCTTCCTACGCTTAAGAAGGTAGCTGAAGAAGCTATGAAGCATGTAGTATCAACCCTTACAGTCAAGGATGTCATTCCTTATCTGAGTGAAGTGGCCAATTATCGTATTGTAGACCAGGGCGGCTTCCCGGAAGCCTCCATGCGCACCACAGGAAATATCGGAAGCAAGGGAAGTTGCGTTATCCCTATGGATCTGGAATCCAATGTGGAATGGTTGCATGAGTTCCTGTTTGACAAAACTGATTATAAGGTATCTGATAAAGTGAAAGAGTATAGTGCCAAGATCAAATCTGATACTGCAGGCTATCTGAACAATTAAATGTCGGTGTGTGATAACAAACAAGATAAAGATATAGGGGGAGCATCATGCTCCCTCTTTCTGATAAAAAGATATTTTGTAGGTCATCGTGACCACAGGAAAGAGGAGAATATGAAAATAGATGTGATCATACCTACCTATAAACCGGGGAAAGAGCTTTTTACTTTGATAGAGCGACTGGAAAGTCAGACCATGCCCCCCAATAAAATTATCCTGATGAATACGGAACAAAAATATTTTGAAAAATTAGTGTATGGAGTAAGATTTCCGGAGCAACATAAGATTGTAGAGGTAAACCACATATCCAAGCGAGAGTTTGACCATGGGCGAACAAGGCGTCAGGGCGTAAAAAAGTCAGATGCGGATATTTTTATCATGATGACCCAAGATGCCATGCCCGCGGACGAATATCTGATAGAACGCCTTACAGAGCATCTGACAGGGGAAGTGGCAGCATCTTACGCAAGGCAGTTGCCCAATGTAAGTTGTAGTGCCATGGAGCGGTATACAAGAAGTTTTAATTATCCTGAGCAATCTCTTGTCAAGTCGCTGGGGGATCTGCCCCGACTTGGCATTAAGACATTCTTCTGTTCCAATGTGTGTGCTGCATACCGCAGAGATGTTTATGATGAATTAGGCGGTTTCGTGCGTCATACTATTTTTAATGAAGATATGATCTATGCAGCTACAGCCATGAAAGCAGGTCATAAAATAGCTTACGTGGCTGAGGCGCGTGTGATTCATTCTCATAATTATACCAATAAGCAGCAGTTTCACCGAAACTTTGATCTGGGAGTGTCACAGGCAGAATACAGGGAAGTGTTTGGCAGTGTGGCATCGGAGTCGGAAGGGAAAAAAATGGTTCTTCAGACGGCAGGCTATCTTGCTCGTAATGGTATGATAAGTAAGGTGCCTTATCTGTTCCTGCAGACAATGTGCAAATATGCAGGATATTTGTTGGGCAAGCACTATAAATCCTTGCCACATTCCTGGGTAGTTGCTTTTTCTGATAATAAAGATTATTGGAGGTAGGAGCTTGGGGTTGATGTTGGGGGACATCTAAGTAATGTAAACCATTGATTGAGGCAAAATAGGCCGGAAGAGAGGGAATATGTGTGGAATTGTGGGATATATAGGAAGCAGACAGGCAGCACCTATTGTACTGGACGGATTGTCCAAGTTGGAATACAGAGGATACGATTCGGCAGGAATGGCCATTTATAATGGACAGGAAATCATAGCGAAGAAGGCAGCAGGAAGGCTGAAGGTGCTAGAGAATCTGACCCACGCAGGTGAGACAATGAAAGGAACCTCCGGCATCGGTCATACCAGATGGGCCACCCACGGTGCACCCTGTGATGTGAATTCTCACCCACACCTGAATCCGGCCGGAACCATTGCCGTAGTACACAACGGCATCATCGAGAACTACATTCCTCTGAAGAAGAAAATGATCAGTAAGGGTTACGAGTTTGTGTCAGAGACTGACACAGAGGTGTTGGCACATCTGTTGGATTATTATTATAAGGGAAATCCCCTGGAGGCTATTACCAAGGTGCTTCACCGGGTGGAGGGCTCCTATGCGCTGGGAATCCTGTTTGCAGAGCATCCCGATGAAATCTATGCAGTCCGAAAAGACAGTCCCCTGATCGTAGGGCAGAATGAAGAAGGCTGCTTTATCGCCTCAGATGTGCCTGCTATCTTGAAATATACCAGAACCGTATATTATGTAGACAATCAGGAAGTGGTCCGCCTGAAAAGAGATGGTTTGTCTTTTTACACAGTAGATGAGGAGGAACTGACCAAAGAAGCGGTGACCATTGACTGGGATGCAGATGCCGCAGAGAAAGGCGGTTACGAGCATTTCATGCTGAAAGAAATGTATGAACAGCCTAAGACAGTGACAGATACCATCTCTCCCAGGATCAAGGAGGATGAGATTGTCATAGAGGAATTGAATATGACAGATGAGGAGCTTCGGAAGGTGAGCCGGATTCATATCGTGGCCTGCGGCTCTGCGTACCATGCGGGAATGACCGGTAAGTACGTGATCGAAGCCTTGGCAAGAATTCCGGTGGAAGTAGATCTGGCTAGCGAGTTCCGCTATCGTGATCCCATCTTGGAGGAAAATAGTCTGGTGATCATCGTCAGCCAGTCCGGCGAGACCGCAGACTCTTTGGCAGCGTTACGGGAGTGCAAGGCAAAAGGCATCCGGGTGCTGGGAATCGTCAATGTGGTGGGCAGCTCCATTGCAAGAGAGGCAGACAGCGTCATGTACACCTGGGCAGGGCCGGAGATCTCCGTGGCTACTACCAAGGCATACAGCGCCCAACTGGTGGCTTTATATGTGTTGGCATTGAAGCTTGCAAAATTGCGGGGACTTGTGGATGAGAAGCGTTCCCGGGAATTATTGACAGAACTAAAACACTTGCCTTATTATATTGAGATGCTTTTGGGGCAGAAGGAAAAAATGCAGCACTTTGCCAATCGTTATGTGGGTGCCAAGGACATTTTCTTTATTGGAAGAGGGATTGATTATGCCATTTCCATGGAGGGTTCCCTGAAACTGAAAGAAATATCTTATATTCACTCGGAGGCTTATGCGGCAGGGGAGCTCAAGCATGGCACCATTTCCCTGATTGAGGAGGGGACACTGGTGGTGGCAGTGTCTACACAGCCGGGACTTTATCAAAAGATGATCAGTAATATTGTGGAAGTGAAAGCCAGAGGGGCTTTTGTCATGGCAGTGACTTGTGAGGAAAATACGGCCATTGAGAAAGTGGCTGATTATGTGGTTTATATTCCGGAGACGGATCCCTTGTTTGCTAACTCTTTGGCAATCATACCGTTACAGTTGTTTGGGTACTATGTGGCTGTGGGGAGAGGGTGTGATGTGGATAAGCCGAGAAATTTGGCGAAGTCGGTGACTGTGGAGTAGCGTTGGGGATTTGCGGCGAAGGGGGGCTGGGCGGAATTTCCTCCTGTAAGTTGTGGGCTCAGACTGCGGGGATGCGTCAGGGGCGGTTATTTTGCAGTTGTAAGGCTGTAAGGGTTACTAAGGGTTTGCGGCGGGCTGAAATAGAAGTTAAGGGCAGAACACAAAATGACAAAACTCGTCGCGCTTTGGCGCTCCTCAAACATGTTGTCATTTTGTGTTCTAACACTTCCATTTCAGCCCCCCCCAAACCCTAAGTAACTCTAACAGCCTTACAG
>JAZQGM010000132.1:0-3223 GCA_045540075.1 Acetatifactor sp.
TCACTCCCCAGGAGGTACCCCCATGCCCTTTACAATCCAAAGAAACGATATCACCACCATGCAAGCCGATGCCATCGTCAACACTGCCAACCCGCTCCCCATCATCGGCCCCGGCGTAGACGCTGGCATTCATCAGAAAGCCGGCGCGGCGCTTCTTGCCGCCCGCAAGGAGATTGGAAGAATCGCCTTTGGCGATGCCGCCATTACACCCGCCTTCGGCTTAAACGCCAAATACATAATCCACGCAGTTTCCCCTATATGGGATGGAATGCAGCAAAATTCTCCTTCAAAGGAACCCCCTCTTTCCACCCAAGCCACCGCTCTTTTGGAAGCTTGTTACACCAAGTCTCTGGAGCTTGCGCTGGCTCATGGCTGTGAATCCATTGCACTTCCCCTACTGGCTGCCGGGAATAATGGCTTCCCCAAGGATGTGGCTTTGCAGGTTGCGGTCAGTGCGTTCAGTAAGTTTTTGATGAAGCATGAGATGCAGATTTATCTGGTGGTGTTTGACCGGAGTGCGTTTGCTTTGTCGGAGAAGCTTTTTTCTTCTGTGCAAAGTTTTATTGATGATACCTATATGGCAGAAAAAAGTCTGGAGGAATATCAGGTTCCGGGGGCACGTAATGAACTTGGTAAGAAATCGGGACTCAAGGAGGTGCTGGCAAATCGCAGGGTGCAGGTGTCTAAGTATTGTGACTCTGTTTGTGAAGCACCTTCTGAGGAATCTGTCTTGCCCCCGTTGCCATGTGGGTCTGTTCCGTTGGAAGACCAGGCGACCAAGCCTTCGGACTCGACGCCGTTAAAGGACCGGGCGCCCAAGCCTGTGGTTTCGGCGCCGATGATGCCGACGCCGATGAAGTCCACTCCCCACATGTCCACTCCTTCCATGTCCGCTCCCCGGAAGCTGGAAGATTTGATGAAGCAAATGGATGAGTCTTTTTCGGAACATCTGATCCGGCTCATCGATCAAAGGGGAATGAAGGATCCGGATGTGTACAAGCGGGCGAATATTGACCGGAAGCTTTTTTCCAAGATTAAAAATAATGTTCATTATAAGCCCAGTAAAGCCACGGCCATTGCCTTTGCCATTGCGCTGCAGTTAAGTCTTGAGGAGACCCGGGATCTGATCGGGCGGGCGGGGTATGCACTGACTCACAGCAGTAAGTTTGATATTATCATTGAGTATTTTCTGCGGGAGGGGAATTACGATATTTTTGAGATCAACGAAGTGTTGTTTGCCTTTGATCAGCCCTTGATCGGTGGGTGAAATGATGGTTTTGAGCAACTTGATGCGTAAATAAAATGTCGCTTTTTATGCGACCTCTCGGTCTTCGCTTTGCGTTATACTGTGAGTACAAAGATTCAGGAGGGATTCACAATGAAAGGACTTACAGAGATTGTTTTTATTTTAGACCGCAGCGGATCTATGGCCGGGCTGGAGGCTGACACCATCGGAGGGTTTAATTCTCTGATTGCAAAGCAGAAGAAAGAAGAGGGGCAGGCGCTTGTTTCCACCGTTCTTTTTGACGACCGCAGTCAGGTGCTGCACGACCGGGTTCCTTTGGAGCAGATAGAGGTCATGACGGACCGGGACTATTATGTGCGGGGCTGTACCGCGCTGCTGGACGCCATCGGCGGCGCCATTCATCATATTGGAAATGTGCACAAGTATGCCAGAGAGGAGGATCGGCCGGAGAAGACACTGTTTATCATCACCACTGACGGTATGGGAAATGCCAGCAGACAGTATTCTTATACCTGCGTGAAAGAGATGGTGGAGCGGCAAAAGTCCCGTTATGGCTGGGAGTTTCTTTTTCTGGGGGCCAATATTGATGCCCTGGAAGTGGCCGGGCGGTTTGGGATAGGCAAGGATCACGCGGCCAATTACCATTCTGACCAAGAGGGCACCGCTCTCAATTATCAGGTGCTAAGCGACGCCATCTGCCGGGTGCGGACACAGTCCTGCCCTTTGGCGGCAGATTGGAAAGAGAAGATTGATGCGGATTTTAAAGGACGGAAACGCTAAGAGAGGGGGCTTGCCCCCTCTACTCTTCACTTACCCAATCACCAACCGCATCTCATGCCAAGCTTCCCCGCCCCAGGTAGAGTGGGACAAGCCCAGGTCCTGAAATCCCATTTTCCGGTACATTTCTACTTTTTCCTCAAGGCATGTCAATATCAACACAGTTCTGCCATTCTCCCGCTCACGCTGAGCATAAGTTTGCACCAGTGCCCTGCCAAGGCCCTGTCTGCGATACTGGGGCAGCACATCCAACCCAAGCAGCATCACACATTCCCCTGCCGGGTCGTAGAGGTTGGCATCCAGAAAGAATTCATCCCGGAATATCTGCTCATTAGTAGAGATTCCATTGAGAAATCCTGCCAATCGGCCGGTTTCTTTATCCACTGCCACCAAAAACAGCTCCGGAGCCTTGGCGATTCTTTCCTTCATGTGCTTTTCAGAGCAGGCCTCATGGGGTGGAAAGCAGATCTGCTCGATGGCCACCGCCTGATCCGCCTCCTCCGGGCGGATGCTGCGAAATTCAAACCCGGACAAGCTCCCCGTCGCCGGCTTCCACAACTGTTCCGGCGTCGTCTTCCACAACTGTTCAGACTCCGACTTGGGCATCTCCTCAAATACTGACTCCGGCAAATGGGCAAACACTCCAAGTGGGTGTTCCACCTGGACAAATTCCAGCTTTCGTCCTACGGGCTGTGTGGTTCCCTCCATCAGGTACCACACGGCCTGTACTGCTTTCATGCCCAAATCTCTTGCCGTTTCCAGCTCTCTGCTGCCGCCATCCCCTACATACAGGCATTCCTGTGGGATCACCCCGAGCTGGTCCATGCATTTTTGAAAAATCTCTTTATCTGGTTTTACCACTCCCAGCTCACAGGAGAGGCATACTCCATTAAAATAAGGAAATAATTCACTTTCCCGGATTACCTTGGCTTCCTCGGAAAAACAGTTGCTGATAAGACCCACCATAAAGCCTTTCTCTCGAAGCTTTGAAAGCATAGGTATGATCTCCGAGTGCAGTTGCCGGAAACATTCCCTTTTGGTCATAGTGCGCTTTCCTGCGATTTCTTCCACTAATTTTTTAGAATATACATGATTCTCCCGAAGGATCATCTCCAGTACATCTTCCAGTGTCATTTTTCCTACGCTGCGTTCCTGTTCCGTAGCATGCCAGCGCGACTGAAAAATCTCCTCATCGATTCC
>JAZQGM010000133.1:0-15670 GCA_045540075.1 Acetatifactor sp.
CCAAGGCTGAAATCGACAAGATGGTTAAAGAAGCAGCTCAGATCCTGGGTCTGACTCCCCTCCTTGATCGTAAACCCAAGGCTCTGTCCGGTGGTCAGAGACAGCGTGTAGCTATGGGTCGTGCTATCGTACGTAATCCTAAGGTATTCCTGATGGACGAACCTCTGTCCAACCTGGATGCTAAGCTGCGTGTACAGATGCGTATCGAGAACGCTAAGCTGCATCAGAGACTGGGTACCACCATCATCTACGTTACACATGACCAGACCGAGGCTATGACCCTGGGTACCAGAATCGTTGTTATGAAGGACGGTGTTATCCAGCAGGTTGATACTCCTCAGAACCTGTACGAGAAGCCTCAGAACCTGTTCGTAGCAGGATTCATGGGATCACCTCAGATGAACTTCCTGGATGCAGTTGTTAGAGTAGATGGTGATGTTGCAAGCCTGGAGATCGCCGGCAACAAGATTCCTCTGCCCGCAGAGAAGTCCAAGAAGCTGATCGCTGGCGGATATGATGGAAAGACCGTTATCTTCGGTATCCGTCCTGAAGATATTTATGATTCTGAGCTGTACCTGGAAGCATCTCCTCAGAGCGTATTTACCTCTACCATTAAGGTTTACGAGTTGCTTGGTGCAGAAGTTTACTTATACTTCGATCTGGAGCAGTTCCCGTTGACTGCAAGAGTAGACTCCAGAACTACTGCAAGACCTGGTGATACCATCAAGTTTGCACTGGATGTTGAGAAGATTCACGTATTTGATAAAGAGACAGAGCTGGTTATCACCAACTAATCAAAATTTTTATCATATGATATTTGGGGCTGTGCGAGAGCACAGCCCTAGCAGATTGGAGGAAATATGATTTCTAGTCAGACGATTCAGACAAGTATTGACGAATTAAAAGCTATTACCAAGGTGGATTTATGTGTATATGATTTATCGGGAAGTAGGGTTGCCTATACTTCAGATATGCCTGATATCACACCTAATCTTGTGTCTGGTTTTGCCAATTCACCTGCGGATAGTCAGGTGATCGGTATTCATCATTTACTTAAGATCTTGGACGAAGGAGAATTATTATATGTCCTGGTGGCCAAAGGTATGAGCGATGATGCCTATATGATAGGAAAGATTGCAGTGTGCCAGATTCAGAACCTTGCTGTAGCATATAAGGAAAGATTTGACCGCAATAATTTCTTCCAGAACCTGCTTTTGGATAATCTGCTTCTGGTAGATATCTATAACAGAGCAAAGAAGTTGCATATCGAGGCTGTAGCGCCCAGGGCAGTCTTCCTGGTGGAGACGAAGCTGGAGAAGGATAGTATGGTGACAGAGCTTTTAAAGGGTATGTTCTCCAGCCAGAGTGGCGACTACATAACTGCAGTAGATGAGAGTAGCGTGATCGTGATCAAAGCAGTAGAAGCAGGTGCATCTCACGAAGACCTGGTAGGTGTGGCTGATACCATCGTAGCTATGATCAATGCAGAAGCCATGGTGAATGTAAAGGTTGCCTTCGGTACAATAGTGCAGGAGCTTAAGGACGTATCCAAGTCTTATAAAGAAGCAAAGTTGGCTTTGGATGTGGGCAAGATCTTCTACGCTGAGAAAAGCGTGGTGGCATACAGCACTTTGGGAATCGGGCGACTAATTTATCAGCTGCCCATTAATTTGTGTAGAATCTTTATCGATGAAATTTTTGGAGATAATGTACCTCTTAATTTCGACGATGAGACACTTACTACCATCAATAAGTTCTTTGATAACAACCTAAACGTTTCTGAGACCTCCAGACAGTTGTTCGTACACCGCAACACACTGGTGTACAGAATTGAGAAGATTCAAAAGACTACCGGATTGGATCTGCGAAACTTTGAAGATGCCCTGACCTTCAAAATCGCTCTGATGGTGGTAAATTATATGAAATATCTGGACAATATGGAATATTAAAGACAACCTCTGACATATATTATAACAGTTCAGCCAGAGAAGATATTTGAAAGAAAATCGTGCTTGCACGAATTTTCTTCCAAACATCTTCTCTGAGGGAGCGCCCCGCTTATGAGCAAAGATAGTCACGAAGCGACGGAGAGCGCCACAGGCGCGGCTTTGCGAATGGGGCGCGGCTGAACGTCACTCGCCGCCACCCCATTCAAAAACTTTAAGTAACCCCACCACTTTGTGAGCCCCATAAGCCTCACAAATACGATAATCCCCATGAATGCAAGTGCCCTGTGATGACGTAAGCCCCCCCTATTTGCTGACAACAAATATATGCCCAGGGGGGTTTTTATGCATTATAATAAAACAATCCGTTACTTAGAATATCTTGAAAATGGTCAAAAAATCAAAAGCGCAGGATTCGTAAAAATTGAACTGCTAGACAATCTCTGCAACATTCAGGTCAATGTGACCGGTCTACACCCTACCGACAACTGCACCCGCGATGTACACCTTATTCCAATGCAGTCTTCCAAGCCAACAGATGCTACCAAAACCAAAGAAGCCATCCTAGGTGAGATCATACTACAAAATGGCAAAGGCATCCTGGTCAAGAGGCGCCTTCCCATAGATAGTCTATGTGAAGGTATAACCTATCACAACCTCTCCACAGTGTGCATAAATCTGGGAAAGAGCCGAGAGTTGGTATGCCACTTTAGAGAAGAATCACCGAAAAAACCGGAAATATCGGAAGAAAGCCCGAAAATACCAAGGGAAAGCCCAGAAATGTCGGAGGAAAAGCCGAATATACAGGAGAATATGTCCATGTGGCCGCCTAAAGAGTCACAAGAGCAGATAAAAGATTCGGAGTTGCAGTTAAAACAATCAGATAAGTTCGAAGAACCGGATGTGGCAGAATCATTGGTAGTGCGTGGAATAGAACTCCGGCAGGACCAACCATGCATGCAAACAGAACCACCACAGGAAGAAATTCCGGAAATGGTACAGACGACGCAGAACACAGAGCTCCGGAAACCGTCACAGCCCCGGCAGCCACAAAAGTCCCGGCAATCCCCGCCGCGGGAACTCTCATATACGTCCGGCCCGTCCATGCCGGCCACGCTGCATGAAAAAAAGTGGCGTCAGCTGTCTGAAATTTACCCGCATATCGCGCCTTTTCGTGACCAGCGAGATTACCTTTCCATAGGCCCCGGAGATTTTGTGATTCTGCCGCAGAAGTACTATCGCCTGATCAACAATAGCTTCCTGCTTCATGGTTTCTACAATTACGGTCATATGATCCTTGCCAGAACCATGAAGCGAGGGGAAGAAATCTATTATATTGGAGTACCGGGAAATTTCTATGAAAAAGAACGACAGGTAGCCATTATGTTTGGTTTCGAAAGCTTCGAATGCAGACAGGAACCTGCCACAGATGGTGACTTTGGTTACTATATGATACGCGTGGAATTATAATAACCCGGTTCCGTCAAACTGTGGAATAAAACTCTCACTTGCGGCTTCTCCTTCCTGGAAGAAGCCGTTTTCAATACCAATACGCAAGGCAAATTGTATCACACGGTCATATTCTTCCTCTGTAACTTTACGGTTCAATTCCGGTATATGCGCCACATGGGGCAGAGGTGTATATTGATTCATAATACTGATATAAATATCATTGCCATAAGTCTCATGAAGATACCGTAAGATTTTTTTGGAATCTCTGGTTTGTCCCGGGAGAAGCAGATGCCGAACGATCATACCGCGTGTCATGAGGTAGGATCTCTCTTCATCTGGTGCAGACACATCTATGGACTGTCCGGAATCTTTCGGTTGCACGTAACATTCCGGTTGCTCACAATGTTCCGGCAAGAAAACAGGCCGTCCCACTTGTCGAAACATTTCCCGGATAGCTGGGGTAGCCACCGTAAAGTAATCTTCTGCATGGGAATATAACCTTGACAATGCAGAGGAATGATATTTCAAATCCGGCAGATAGACATCCACCAGACCGTCCAACATTTTCAAAGTTTCAACAGATTCATAACTGCCAGTATTATATACTATGGGCACACGTAAGCCACGGACTTTGGCCCATTCCAGCGCCATGCACACCTGAGGCACGAAATGAGAGCCGGTTACAAGATTCACATTGTTGGCTCCCTGCTCCTGTAGCCCCAGAAAAATTTTCCCCAAGTGCTCTTTTGTAATCTTCGTTCCGGCTTCCCCCACAGCAATACTGTGGTTTTGGCAAAAAACACATTTCAAATTACAGCCGGAGAAAAAGACAGTCCCGGATCCTCTAGTGCCTGAGATACAGGGTTCCTCCCACATATGCAATGATGCTCTGGCGGCGGTCAACTCCGCCGTCTGCCCACAGTAGCCTGTCTGCCCTGCCAGACGGTTCACATGACATTTTCTTGGGCAAAGCGTGCAGTCTGTCATAAGCTTTGCTGATAAGTCCAGATAGTTCTCCATACCACACCATCCCCACATCATTACTGAAATACAAAGGCCGCACACGCCGGACCCGGCCACAACTCCATCCGGCACCCTTACGGCACATGAAAGGTTCTACTTAGTGCTGCTTTGTTCCCAACCTGACACGGTTCGTAGATTTCCATTGCGTAAGACCAAACTTCATCATTGCGACCGGGTGAACCGGACAATGTACGGCTTTATTATTGTATCGGTTTTTTATTACTCTGTCAAGACCCAAAATGAAATTCAGCTTAGCTTTCGTTTTTCTTTATTGACATAGTGCCAAAGAAGTGCTATAATAATTAATACAATGAATAAATTAATAAATTCTACAATTTAAGGAGGTAATTATTATGGCAAAAACAACAGATTTCCGGTATAATACAGGTGCCACCAGGGTGCCTTGGGCTGCAGTAGGAGAGAACTATAATGCGGCAGACTTGATGGAAGTAATCCGTTTCCTGATGCAGGGAGAAGGTCCTGAATATGATCAGGCCATCGCTGCTGTATGGGAGCAGGTGAAGAAGCTGGATCAGGTATCCAATCCTCCCGGAAAGCTTACCACCGGTTCTAAGGTAGAAGCTGCTGAAGAAGCATGCAACCAGTATTTAGGAACTACCACCAGTACTTTTGTGACCAACTGTACTTCCGGTTTTGAAATTGCATACAAATACGCTAACTTAAAAGAAGGAGACGAGGTTATCGTGCCTGCCATTACCTTCGTGGCAACCATGGCTTATCCTCTGGCAGTAGGTGCAAAGCTGGTATTCGCTGATGTAGATGCCCGCACATTGAACATGGATCCTGCAGACGTGGCTCGCAAGATCACACCCAAGACCAAGATGATCGTGCCAGTACATATCGGTGGTTATCCTGTAGACATGGATCCTATCATGAAGTTGGCGAAAGAGCATGATATCCTGGTATTAGAGGATGCAGCACATGCTTTCGGTGCGATCTATAAGGGCAAGAAGATCGGTACTATCGGTGATTTCGCAGCATTCAGCTTCCATGAAGTAAAGAATATCACTTCCTTCGGCGAAGGCGGTATCGCTACCACTAATATTCCCGGCTTTGGTGATGCTATGAAGAGAGCACGTTTCTTAGGCCTGGATTTCTCCGCACCTATTAAGAACTGGCTGTACAACATCACTCCGATCCCCGGCAAAGAGAAGCCTTTCGTTGCTCTGAACTACTCACCTACTGAGATTCAGGGTCTTGGATTAAGCCTTCAGGTAGCACGTAATGATGAAATCATCGAGACCCGTCGCCAGGCGGCAGCTTACTTAAACAGCCGTCTGGAAGGAAATGACGCTATCATCGTACAGGATATGGGCAATGACGAGATCAAACCTACCTTCCATCTGTATCTGTTACAGATTGATCCTGAGAAGGCAGGAGGAGACGTACAGGTACTGAAGAAGAAACTGGAAGAGAAGGGTGTTACCAATATTCCTCACTTTGGACCTCTGTATCGCTTCAAGGTTGTCAGCGATATGGGTTACGATTCTGATGAGATCGCTAAGACATGCCCTGTTTGCGAGGAAGTATTCTACAGACGCTTTACACATCTGCCTCTGTATGGCTTGAGCCAGGATCAGCTGGAGTACATGGCTGATGCTATCCTGGAAGCTGTAGCTGAGATGCAGAGCGGCAAATAAGGAGACAAACTATGAAGATCAAATGGGGTGTCATTGGCTGTGGTGGCATTGCTGACCGCAGAACCATTCCCGGCATGATGCTTGCAGAAAATGCCCAGCTGGTTGCAGTAATGGATGCCAATCTGCAGGCTGCCGAGAGAGTAAAAGAGAAATACAATGCCCAATATGCCTTTGACAATATAGAAGAATTGCTTGCCATTGATGAGATTCAGGCAGTTTATATCGCGTCGCCTGTATTTTGTCACAAGGAGCAGGCCTTTGCAGCAGCCAAAGCAAAGAAGCACATCTTACTGGAGAAGCCTATGGCACTGACCTCAGAAGAATCCAAAGAGATCGCTGTGTTCTGCAAAGAGCAGGGCGTAAAGCTTGGCGTAGGCTTAATGATGCGTTTCCACAGCTATCATCAGGAGATGAAGAAGCTGGTGGCAGCAGGTAAACTTGGAGATATCGTATCTATGCGCGGACAGCTGACTTGCTGGTATCCGGACATTCCGGGTAACTGGAGACAGAATAAGGCACTTTCTGGTGGTGGCGCACTGATGGATATGGGTATTCACTGTATTGATCTGTTGCAGTATATCACAGGCTTACGTGCCAAAGCAGTGACCGGTTTTGCTGGCACACAGACCTTCCAATATAACGCAGATGATTCTGCTGCTATCGTGATGAAGATGGAGAACGGCGCACTGGCTATGGTAGATGCCAACTTTAATATTCCTGATGCAGCAGCTAAATGTAAGCTGGAGATCTACGGCACCAAAGGCAGTATTATGGCGGAAGGTACCATCAGTCAGGTAGAGGGTGGAGATGTGTCTATTCTGATCTCTGACGATTCCCTTGCCTATGACGCAGCGCAGAACCGCGAAGAGCTGGTACCTGTGAAGCTTAATGTGGAATTGGGCAATATGTACACCAAAGAAGTGGAATCTTTTGGCCGTGCCATTTTAAATGACACCGAGCCTGAGATCACTGCTGAGGATGCCATCAACGTGCAGATCATCGTGGAGCAGGCATATAAAGCCAGCGACGATAATATTGCATATATCGTTGAGTAGGAATTGCCGAAAGGTAATATGGAAATAAGTTTAATTACATGGAGGGGGTGCTGTGAAACGGCACCCCCTCAGTTGTGGTATGATGGGTCTGAGCGTCATGGAGGGTCTGTCTGTTTCAGGCTAACGGAAGACCATTTCCAGACAGTATCGCCATACTGCTAGCAGACAGTGCTTGACAAAAAGTGCAGTAAATAATACAATATTTGGTAATAGACGATTGCGTAAGAAGCTACGGTAAAGGAGAAACAGCATTATGGGAAAACAAGTAGGCAATGTGCAACTGATGCAGAAGATGAATCGCCTCAAAGTTCTGAATTTAGTCAGAAGGAATCAGGATATCGCGCGTCCTGCCATCGCAGAGCAGACAGGTCTTTCCCTGTCTTCCATTACCAATATCACTGCCTATTTGTTGGAACAGGGGCTTTTAGAGGAATGCGGCACTGAGCCGGCTGAGCGCGTAGGGCGTAAGAGCACCCTTTTGCGTTTCCGCACAGAGGCCTATGGCTTGATCATTGCCTCCCTTAACGAGAACCGGGCAGAAATCTCCTATACGGATCTGGAGGGCAAGATACAATCCTGCGACACTGTGGAGACCGTAGGTTTATCTGCGGAGCGTGTCATTACCCGGCTGGAGGAACATATCAATACCCTTTTAGACAAGTATGGAAAAGAGAATACGCTGGCTATCGGTGTGATCTTCTCCGGCCTTGTGCTGGATGGCAGTCATTTTGTGCTTTCTTCCAGCATGAAGTGGAAAAACATAGATATTAAAAAGTCTTTAGAGGCAGACACAGGCCTGCCGGTATATGTAGAGAATATTTCCAGATCAAAGGCCGTCTGGTACTCCAGCACCCATGACCGGGATGAGAAAAATATGCTGTTTGTGGATCTGGAAAACGGAATCGGTGCCGTGCAGGTCTGCCGCGGGGCCATCAACCGTTCCCTGTTAGGCGAAATCGGCCACACAACCGTAGAAAAGGACGGCGAGCCTTGTTTCTGCGGCAATAAAGGCTGCCTTGAAGCAATGTGCTCAGTAAGTCGCCTGATCAGGTTGTATGAAGAACAGTCCGGCACCAAAGGTGTGACCTTGTCTGAGATTGCACAGTGCTATGAACAGGGTGATCCGGCTGCTTGTTACGCAGTGTCTGATTGTGCCATATACTTAGGGATAGGTCTGGCCAACTTGATTATGATGTCCCACCCGGCGGTGTTGGTGTTAAATGCCGGCGATTTTGTAAAGTGCCCCATGCTTGTTACAGTAGCTGTGGAGGAATGCAAGAGGCGGGCCTACCTGGCACTCACCCGGGAACTTAAAATCTGTCAGGTGACTGTGGGGAGAGAAGAGGCACTGCAGGGGGCAGCTGTGGAATTGTGCGACAGATTGTTTGATCTGGGGTCAGCTTATAATCCGGTGCAATAATTTAATTTGACTTGCCATTTAAAACGGTCAATGGTAAAATGAGTATAACAGGAAGATGCATGTATAATGCTTCGGACAGGAGCATATCAGGAGGATCATAACCATGAACAAAAACGCTTTCAGACAATTATCGTACGGAGTATACGTAGTCAGCACCTGGGATAAGGGAAGGGCTACAGGATGTACGGCCAACAGTGCCATGCAGATCACATCTGAACCGGCTACCATAGCGATCAGTATCAATCATGACAATTATACCAATCAGTGCATCCAAGAATCCGGTAAATTTGCCATTTCCATTCTGGGTGAGAATTCCGACCCGGGTATCATCGGTACCTTCGGATTTAAGAGCGGTCGTGACCACAATAAGTTTGATGAGGTGGAGAATCTGATCAAGGGTTACATGCCGGTGGTGGCAGATGCTTGCGCTTATATTGTGTGTGATGTGATCGATAAAATGGAGACTTCTACCCATACCGTATTCTTGGGTCAGGTGACAGATGCAGATGTGCTGAAGAAGGATGATGCCATGACTTATGCTTATTATCACAATGTGATCAAGGGTAAGAGCCCTAAGAATGCACCTACCTATATCGCAGAGGAACAGCCGGCAACTTCGGAGGCGAAATATGTCTGTGGCGTGTGCGGTTATGTATATGAGGGCGAGACTCCTTTTGAAGAGTTGCCTGAGGATTATAAGTGCCCTGTGTGTAAACAGCCCAAGTCAGTGTTTGTTAAGAAATAAATATAATAAGATTAAAACACAAGGTGTCTTGAAGCTCCAAAGCCAAGACACCTTGTGTTTTTTTAATGACTTTTATTATGTTTACGGCGTTTCATTTGACTGTTGAATTTCTGGGGACTCATGGGTCTCCTGTGCCTTTCGCAGCTCTTTGTCTGCCTTGTTACGTACTCTCAGTTCTGTGAAAAACAGCTTCAGCATATCACTGCATTCCTGTTCCAGAATCCCTCTGGAAACACTAACCTGGTGATTAAATTCCGGCATTTCCAGTATGTTCAGTATGGAACCTGCGCAGCCTGCCTTAGGATTCATGCAGCCCATGACCACTTCAGGGATCCTGGCCTGTACGATGGCGCCGGCACACATTTGGCAGGGTTCCAGGGTTACGTATAGGGTACACTCTTCCAGGCGCCAATCACCGATAACCTTGCTGGCTTTGTTGATGGCGGTAATCTCAGCGTGAGCAAGAGTGTTTTTGTCTGTATTGCGGCGATTGTAGCCTCTTCCGATGATCTTGCCTTCGTGCACAATGACACAGCCGATGGGGACTTCGCCCAGTACATAGGCCTTTTTAGCCTGTTTTAGGGCTTCCTTCATATATTTTTCTTGAATGCTTGTAATGACTGCCATAGGATTTCCTTTCGCACGCATGTCTTTATTGAACTGTAACACAGAACATTGGACATTGCAAGCAAAATCTGGTAAATATGTATGAGAAAACAATCCGTTGCCGGAACAGGTGGAATGAAGTTGTATCCGGGGCAGGAAGCAGAGTACGAGAAGAGGCATAATGAGCTTTGGCAGGAGATGCAGGATATGATCCATGAACATGGTGGGATTTCATGGCTGATATTATGGAGACCAATCCGGATAACAGTCCAATGAGCGTGGACCTTAAGAATGTGTTTCATTTAGATTAAGTGAGCAGTAACAGAAAGCAAGGGGAATTGCATGAGAAATGTGATTCCCCTTGTTTGACACACAGTCAAAAGAAGCAAAATCATACGTCGTTTACGCTATTTTTACCTTCTAAGGCGTCCATTGCATTTTGTAAGGTGGTCTGTGCAATGGCGCTGAGAGCTTCCACGGTGAAGAATCCCTGATGGGAAGTGATCATCACATTGGGAAAAGAAAGGAGTCTTGCGGTGGTGGAGTGCTCCAGGATCTCGTCGGAGCGGTCTTCAAACACATTGTGGGTTTCTTCTTCGTACACATCCAGTCCTACCCCTGCAAATTTGTGCATGCGGATACCTTCAATCAGGTCATCGGTCTTCACCAGTGCACCTCTGGAGGTATTGACCAAAATGACACCGTCTTTCATTTTCTGTATGGTATCGATGTTGATCATATGATAGGTTTGATCCATGAGAGGACAGTGCAGGGAGATCAGATCGCTTTGTGCCAATAATTCTTCCAGACTTACATAAGTTACAAAATCCTTCAGGACCGGATTTTCATAGACATCGTAAGCTATGACTTTCATGCCAAATCCCCGGCAGATACGACACATGGCAGCACCGATCTTGCCGGTACCGATGATGCCGGCGTATTTTTGATAAAAGTTAAATCCCATAAGCCCGCTCAAGCTGAAATCGTTCTCGCGTACCTTGTTATAGGCCTTGTAAAGGCGGCGGTTGCAGCTAAGCGCCAGGGCCATGGCATGCTCGGCTACTGCTTCCGGAGAATAGCCGGGAACGCGCATGATGCGGATGCCCAGTTGTCTGGCTTTCTCCAAGTCTACATTGTTAAAACCGGCGCTTCTAAGGAGCACAAGGCGGATGCCCTTGTCGTGGAGGATCTTAAGTGTGTCAGCCCCCACGTCAGAACTTACAAAGGCACAGACAGCATTGAAGCCTTCTGCCAGAGGAGCCGTCTTGGGAACCAGGTCAGCTTTCAGGTAATCGATTTCAATGTTGGGATAGTTGACGGATTCTTTTTCGAAAGAATTCTTATCGTAGCTTTTGGTGTCGTAAAACAGAATTTTCATCATTCTTCTCCATTCTAAAGCATTCAATAAGAGTAGTTTGCCATATTATATGTATTTTATTCTGCTTTGTAGTCTTATATTTCCCAGTGCTCTCCGGACAGATAGGCGCCCGGGGTGACTCCCATGTGTTTTTTAAATAACCGGTATCCGTGAGACATATCGGTGATGGCTACGTTCTCGCATGCCATTTGAAAGGACAGGTTCTTGTTTTCCATGAGCTCTGCAACTAACTGCATTTTCTCCCGGTTTATATATTGATGAATGCTGATGCCGGTGTCTTCTCGGAATACGCTGTTTAAGTAATTGGGCGTCTTTCCCAGAGCACAAGCCAAGTGGTTCAGAGTAATACGCTGATGGAGGTGCTCGGCAATGTAACGCTTGATCTTATATTCCCAGTAAGACGATGTGTTTTTATTATTGTGCAGCTTCTGGCGGTACAGACTGTCTAACTTTGCCAGGATCCCACAGGCGGCCAGAGAGGCGGCAAAGCCATATTTCTCCCGGGAAATACTTAAGTCAGAGACCAGCCCATAGAGATCTTTATTGAGGCTTTCTGTCTCCGGTCCCGGAGGCAGTATGAGCGGAAGGGTAAGCCCCGGGAATTCTTCAGGTAATCCTTGGTCTTCTCCTAAGAATTCACAAGAATAATCCATGATAAGCTGTATGCTGCAATGAGCCTGGGGGCCACCGTCTGCAGAGTGTAAATGATAGGGGAGATGTCTGAAAAGTACAAACAAGCTTCCCGGCTGCACCTCGTAAGTCTGACCATATAATTCAGCCAGAATACAGCCGGTCTTTACATACACCAGCTCAAAGCTTTGTTCCGGAATTTTATGATTCTGTTGATAATTTTCCATGTAAAAATGATGGGCAAAACCAATCGGTGGCAGTCCTGTAAATTGAAGCAACGCGCCGGGCATATCTTGCAATCCTTTCACTGAGAAAAATGTATGGAATCAGAACTCACAGTACTGTTAAATATGCTCTGCAGGTGCTGCTCCAGGTGCATCGTATCACAAAATCGTTGTTTTGTCCATAATTAATTTCTTCTGCAATTGTTTTTTGATATGAACTTGCTATAATGACTTTTGTAAGCAATTGCTGAGAAAAATCAAGAAAGGAGTATTTTTAACAATGGAAAATTTGAAGACAAAAAAGTGTTATTTTTACATCGACGACGTGATCTGGGTATTTCATGATCTGACAAGCTTAAAGCCACTGAATGTATTTTATCGCACAGACTTTTATTACGGTGATGATGAGTTCACGCTGGCAGATATGACGGATGCTTACAAGGCAGAATGGGAGGCGGCAGCCGATTGGCTGAAGCTGGGATTCCACTCCAAGCAGGAGTTCCCGGATTATCCCTACGTGAACGCTTCCTACGAAGATGTCAAGAATAATTTTGATGCCATTAAAAAGGAAATCTGCCGCTTTGCAGGTCTGGAAAGCTTCGCTTATGCAACGGTTACTCGCTGGCTGCCTATGAGCAAAGAAGGGGGTCAGGCACTGCGCGATGGCGGCATCAAGATCATGACCGTATCGAGCGGTGATAAGCAGCCTTATAATGGAGATCCCTTCTCCCTGCCTTACGGCATGCAGGACGCCTGCTGCAGAATAGAAAGCCGGAGACCGGAGTATTCAGCCGTGGTACCCGTGATGTGGCAATCGATCGTTCCATCTGCGGATATAATCATCTGCCCAATGAAGCCGTGGATCCTATGAAGTATACATTGGATGCGTACCTGGATGAAGAAATCGGGATATACTTCAAGAAATTCTGCAACTCTGTGTGCCTGAACCTGTGTACCCAGGAGAATATCAAGGATGACTTGAATGCTGTGCTGGGGCAGGAGTACATAGGTTATGCGACTCATGAACAGTATTTCTATGAGGATTATTATGCGTACCAGCCGGATTATGCGCAGAAGTTGTACCTAGCTTCGGAAATACTGAATCAGGCAGGGTACACGCATTTCTTTATGGAAGAGACTGTATAAAGATAGTCATAGTATATTGACAAAAACAAGGGGAATCGCATAGGTAATTGTGCGATTCCCTTTCGATTTCTTGGTAGTTTTAAAGATGGCCTTCTTAAGCTATGGCAGAAGTAACGTCTTTTTCGCGTAGATCAATGCCGGATTTTTTGCAGTATCCTTATTGGCTTCAAAGATGAGTTTCCACTTAGTTCCTGTTCCGTAATGATTTTGTGCGATCTTCCACAAGCTGTCTCCAGGTTTTATCACATAGGGTGTGAAGTTATCTTCAGAATGAATATCTGAGGTACCCTGGATAGTGATCCGTCCCTGACCATATCGATCTTCGTAACCATGCTTGGCTGTAATGGTAGGTAATCCTGTGGTTTTATCTACGGGAAAGGATTGTATATAGTTGGCCAGTACCATGTAATCCTCAGCCACATAGTCCAATACATTTACAGCCCCATTTAACATGGCAAAACCGCCGCCTAAGTCCCGCAAGGTGTAGTTATAACCTGCCAGATTGTACTGATCGGAAAGCTTCAGAGGTTCATATGCTCTAGTTTCTTTGTTCAATACCTGTACATCTTTCACACGATATTCTCCGGTGGGGGCACCTGTCCAGACCTCTTTATCATCCATTTGCACTGTGGAAGGGATACTTAGATCCAGGGTGTACGTAAGACCTGACACATGCAGGAAACTGCCGTTTTCCGCAGAACCATCGGCGGCGATGTCAGTGGAGCCCCACTCCAGTGCATCCAGCAGCTGCTGGCCGGTGACCGTCAAAAGACAGGCCACGTTCCCAAAGGTATGAATCTCTTTGCAAGTCAGATAAGACAATTCACCGGTAATGGCATTGTTGCGGATGCCGCCTCCATTCATGACAGCCACATCCACGTCCATGCCCATCTCATCAAACAGATAGTACAAGGCATCGGCAGCAAAATCACCGATGTTGGTACATTGTTTGCGCACCAGACGATTTCCATTTTCATCATAATTATCCAGCGTGACCTCGGAGTAGCCGATCACTTGGCCAAGGCGGTCGTCGATCTCTTGGATCCAGTCATTTTCAATGGCTTTCACAGTTTTGTCAGGTGCAAGGTCGGCCAAATTTTCGTCTTTGAGTAGGCTGGTAACGATAGTTCCATCAGAAGAAATGATCATCTCACCGATGGCATCCAGATAAGAGCCGGTCTGCGTCAATACTACCTTTTGGCCGGCTTGGTCGGTGACTTCCTCCATTTCGATGGTGGTATGAGAATGCCCGTCGATAAAAGCATCCAACCCGGTGGTATTGGCAATGACCTCTCTGCTGGTCCAGGGGGCAGAAGAAAGGTCTACGCCCAGATGCCCCAGTCCAATGATATAATCGGCACCTGCTGCATTTGCTTTATCAATAGCCTCCTGCACTGCCGCATACAATAAGCTTCCGTCCATTCCTCCGGCGATCCCGTAGATATAGTTCCCTGCCTCATCCTGATAGCTTCAAAGACATCCTGCAAGAACTTATGGAAGCGGAACTGGATGCTACTCTTGGTTATGAAAAAAACAAAAAGGGGGATATTGAAATTTCTAACAAACGAAATGGACATTCTACCAAGAATCTTAAGAGTCAGTTTGGCGAATTTCAGATTGATGTTCCAAGAGACAGAAATGGGGAGTTTGAGCCGAAACTTATCCCAAAGTATCAACGGGATATTTCCGGTATTGAAGAAAAAGTCACCTCGCTTTATGCACGGGGAATGAGTACACGGGATATCCATGACCAGTTACAGGATCTTTACGGAATTGAACTTTCTGCTGAGATGGTCAGCAAGATTACTGACAGACTGCTTCCTGAAATCAAGGAATGGCAGTCCCGACCGCTAAATCCGATCTATCCGTTTGTTTTTATGGATTGTATTCATTACAAAGTAAGGGATGAGGGCAGGATTCTCAGCTGGGCTGCATATATTGTTCTGGGCGTTACCATGGATGGATATAAAGATATTCTCAGCATAACTGTGGGTGCAAACGAATCTTCAAAGTTCTGGCTCGGAATGCTGTGTGAAGGCTGTGCCGTCCCAAGCTCGCTTGCGCTCATGATATTCACAAATACAGATTTGAGGGTAGGGCAATACCCGAAAGATTTGATTTGAAAAATATAATTTCTGATATGTTCTAGAGTTAATGTTATTGAAGATGTTGTCGATGAAAACTATAATTAAGAATAAACAAGGAGTTTAGCAAAACTATACTGTTTACTAAATTTCTAAATAATAGGTGATTGCGAAACCCATATTTGTTTTTGACTATAATAAGGAAAGAATATTATGAACTGGGAGTATTCTGATGAAGTGTATCTTTTGATGAGAAGATTCGACGAGATTGCTCAAAAATAGGCGCACTTATAGCGTAAA
>JAZQGM010000134.1:0-18853 GCA_045540075.1 Acetatifactor sp.
GCTACGATCCGACTTATCCACGAGATGAAGCTTATCGTTGACCTTATCTACCAGAGCGGCTTTGCAGGTATGCGTTACTCAATCTCAAATACAGCTGAGTACGGTGACTATATCACAGGACCCAAGATCATTACAGAAGATACAAAGAAGGCTATGAAAAAGGTTCTTTCAGACATTCAGGACGGTACCTTTGCAAAAGACTTCCTGTTGGATATGTCTGATGCAGGTAAACAGGTACACTTCAAGGCTATGAGAAAGCTTGCAACTGAGCATCCCGCTGAGAAGGTTGGTGAGGAAGTTCGTAAGCTTTATAGTTGGAACAATGAGGATGAGTTGTTAATTAACAATTAATTACTATAAGCAACAAAGAATAGTAAGCGCTAAAAGTTTGTACATGACTTTTAGCGCTTACTATTCATTCCTGGGATTTGTAGTGATCTTCACATATGAATATCTTGCACAAGTTGTTCCATAACCTGGATCATGGTGCCATCGGAAGCTATAAAAAAAGCTCTTGAACAGGAAGCGTAAATGTGATAAGATAATACGAAAGTATATCTAGGAGGAAACCATCATGGGAATGACAATGACACAGAAGATCCTGGCTGCCGCTGCCGGTTTAGATAAAGTAGAAGCCGGTCAGCTGATCGAAGCGAATCTGGATCTTGTACTGGGTAATGATATCACCAGTCCTGTAGCAATCAAAGAAATGGAGAAAATGAAGGTAAATGGTGTGTTCAATAAAGACAAAATTGCACTGGTACCGGATCATTTTGTACCCAATAAGGATATTAAATCAGCAGAGCATTGTAAATGTGTGAGAGAATTTGCACGCCGTAATGAGATCACCAATTATTTTGAGGTAGGACAGATGGGAATCGAGCACGCACTGTTGCCTGAGAAGGGTCTGACCGTAGCAGGTGATGTGATCATCGGTGCAGATTCTCATACTTGTACATATGGCGCACTTGGCGCATTTTCCACCGGTGTAGGAAGTACAGATATGGCTGCCGGCATGGCTACCGGCAAGGCATGGTTCAAGGTGCCCAGCGCTATTAAGTTTAATATCGTAGGTAAGCCTGATAAATGGGTGAGCGGTAAAGATGTGATCCTGCACATTATCGGTATGATCGGTGTGGACGGTGCTTTGTACAAATCTATGGAATTTGTGGGAGAGGGCATTGTGAACCTGTCCATGGACGATCGCTTTACCATTGCCAATATGGCTATCGAAGCTGGCGGTAAGAACGGCATTTTCCCGGTAGATGCACTGGCCAAGGAGTATATGAAGGAGCATTCTACCAGAAGTTACAAGATTTTTGAGGCGGACGAAGATGCGGTATATGACGAAGAGTACACCATTGATTTGAGTAGCTTACGTCCTACCATCGCATTCCCTCATTTGCCGGAGAATACACACACCATTGATGAGATCACAGAAGACATTACTGTCGATCAGGTAGTGATTGGATCTTGTACCAATGGAAGACTGGACGACCTTCGCGTTGCTGCAAAGGTACTGGAAGGCAAGCATATTGCAGAAGGTATGCGTTGTATCGTGATTCCTGCTACACAGGCTATTTATTTGCAGGCCATGGAAGAAGGACTTCTTAAGACCTTTATCGAAGCAGGTGCCATTGTCAGCACACCTACCTGTGGTCCTTGTCTGGGCGGTTATATGGGTGTTTTGGCAGAGGGTGAGAAGTGCGTTTCAACCACGAACCGTAACTTTGTAGGACGTATGGGTCACATTAATAGTGAGATCTATCTGGCAAGTCCGGCTGTGGCTGCTGCAAGTGCCATCACAGGAAAGATTTCCAGCCCTTACGAATTGGGAATGTAAAAAAGAAAGGAAACGATCATGAACGCAAAAGGAACCGTATTTAAATATGGGGACAATGTAGATACAGACGTTATCATCCCCGCAAGATACTTAAACTCATCCGATCCTGCAGAGCTTGCAACCCACTGTATGGAGGATATCGATAAGGAATTTGTTAAGAAGGTGCAGAAGGGAGATATTATCGTGGCTGAAAAGAACTTTGGCTGCGGATCATCCCGTGAACATGCACCCATTGCCATCAAGGCTACCGGTGTCAGTTGTGTCATAGCTGAGACCTTTGCCCGTATTTTCTACCGCAATGCCATCAATATCGGACTGCCCATCATTGAATGTGCAGAAGCTTCCAAGGGCATTGATGCAGGAGATGAAGTGGAAGTGGATTTCGACTCCGGCATGATCTATAATCGTACCAAAGGGACAGAATTCAAGGGACAGCCTTTCCCGGAATTTATGCAGCGCATCATCGCTGAGGGAGGCTTGATTCCTTATATTAACAGCCAGAAATAAGTAATGTAAAGAGATATGGAATGCTACCATATCTCTTTTTATGGAATGTTTACGAAAAGGAGGCTATTTCAAATGAAAGATATGAGTACTGCCAAAAAGAATAAGTATGAAATCGATATGTGCAATGGTCCGCTCTTAGGTAAAATGTTAGTGTTTGCAATTCCCCTAATGCTGTCCGGCATCCTGCAGCTGTTATTTAACGCAGCTGATATTATCGTAGTGGGACAGTTTGCAGGCAGTGAAGCCTTGGCTGCTGTAGGTAGCACCAGCTCCCTGATCAATCTTCTGGTAAATATTTTTATCGGTTTATCTGTGGGTGCCAATGTACTGGTTTCACGTTTTTATGGTGCCGGCCAGAAAAAGGAACTGCGAGAAATGGTACATACTGCCATAACCACAGCTTTGGTAAGTGGTGCGATTCTTGTGGTAGTGGGATGTACTCTGGCGGAACCTGCACTGCGTCTTATGGGAACACCGGATGATGTCATCGACAAATCTATTTTATATATGAGAATTTATTTTTGTGGCATGCCGGTTATGATGACTTATAACTTTGGCAGTGCAGTACTGCGTGCCGTGGGAGATACCAAAAGACCTCTTTATTATCTGTTGATCGCAGGTGTGGTGAATGTGGTGCTGAATCTGGTATTTGTGATTGTGTTTCACATGAGTGTGGCAGGTGTAGCATTGGCAACGGTCATATCTCAGGTAGTTTCTGCTGTAATGGTGATTCGATGTCTCATTAAGACAGAAAGTGATTATCAACTGAACTTAAAAGAGCTAAAGATTTATCCGGATAAACTTTTAAAAATGATACAGATAGGTGTGCCTGCGGGGCTGCAAGGAGCTTTATTCTCCATCTCTAATGTGTTGATCCAGTCCTCCGTCAATTCTTTTGGTTCTACAGTTATGGCCGGTAATACGGCAGCGTCGAATCTGGAGGGATTCACATACACGGCCATGAATGCCATATATCAGACAGCCATCAGCTTTACCGGCCAGAATTTTGGTGCCATGAAATTTAAGAGGATTGGTAAGATTGCTCTTAATTGCCAGATTATGGTGGTCGTGGTAGGTCTTGTTATGGGGAATGCGATGTATCTTCTTGGGGATAAATTGTTACTATTGTATTCTAATGAACCGGAAGTGATTGAAATCGGTGTCATGCGTCTGGGGATTATCAGTGTGTTTTATTGTTTGTGTGGCATGATGGATGTTATGGTGGGTTCCCTGCGTGGGATGGGATATTCTATTATGCCCATGCTGGTGTCTTTGACAGGGGCATGTTTGTTTCGGATTGTGTGGATTTATACTATTTTTCAGGAAATCCACACTTTGAAGTGCTTGTATACATCTTACCCTATTAGCTGGGCACTTACCTTTGCAGTGCATTTGGTGTGTTTCCTTTTAGTTTACAGAAAGATTTTGAAAAGTGGGGGTGGGGGCGAGTGACGTTCAGCCCGCGCCCATTCGCAAAGCCGCGCCTCTGGCGCTCTCCGTCGCTTCGCGACTATCTTTGCTCATTAATGGGGCGCTCCCTCAGAGACGGTACAAGAATGAAAAACGTGCGAGCACGATTTTCATTCTTGTATCGTCTCTGGCTGAACTGGGGGAATAAAAAAATAGTTGCATAAAAACACTTGTTCTGATATGATAGAATCATACGATAAGGAAAGGCAAGCTGGTGCACCGGGGTGGTGTAAGGCTGTTTTTAAGACCATGATAGCATATATTAAAGGTATTGTAGAGGATATTACGGAAGATAATGTGGTTTTGGATGTTAGAGATGTAGGGTATAATGTGAAGATTTCTGCTGATACGGCGGGGAGGCTGCCCGTTGCAGGAGAGGTGGTGAAGCTTTATACTTATACTTTGGTGAAGGAAGATGCTTTTTTACTGTACGGATTTCTGACGCGGGATGAGTTGGAGCTTTTTAAGCTTTGTATTACGGTGAATGGCATTGGTCCTAAGGTGGCCCAGGCCATACTTGCGGTGATGGATACGGATTCCCTCAGATTTGCTATTATGTCAGGGGATGTGAAGGCCATTTCCAAGGCACCAGGGGTGGGAAAGCGCACGGCAGAGAGATTGATCCTGGAGCTTAAGGGGAAGATCACCATGAAAGATACTGTCATTGGACAGGAGATTGTCTCTCATGGCGGCAATGTGATGGCGGCAGATACTGCCCAGAAGCGTGAAGCGGTGGAAGCATTGGTATCTCTGGGATATGGACAGGCCGAGAGTCTGAAGGCTGTGAACGCCATAGAAGGCATAGAAGATATGGACTCAGGTACCATTTTGAAAGCTGCTTTGAAGAAGATGTTTTGATTTTGATATAGATACTGAAATATTAATAAGGAAACGTATATTATCATGGCAAGAAGAATGATAGAAACCAATATCACTGAGGAAGATGTGAAGATCGAAGGGTCACTCAGACCCCAGACTTTAGATGACTATATTGGTCAATCGAAGATAAAGGAAAATCTGAAGGTCTATATTGAGGCTGCGAAGCTTCGTAAAGATGCATTGGATCATGTGCTTTTCTACGGTCCTCCCGGACTTGGCAAAACCACATTGGCAGGTATCATTGCCAATGAAATGGGTGTACATTTGAAGGTGACCAGTGGTCCGGCCATCGAGAAGCCGGGAGAGATGGCAGCTATTTTAAACAATCTGGAAGAAGGGGATCTGCTTTTTGTTGATGAGATCCACCGCCTGAATCGTCAGGTAGAAGAAGTGTTGTATCCTGCCATGGAGGATTATTGTATTGATGTTATGATCGGTAAGGGCCCCACTGCCCGTTCGGTGCGTCTTGACCTGCCCAAATTTACACTGGTAGGCGCAACTACTCGCGCAGGACTTCTGACAGCCCCACTGCGAGATCGTTTCGGCATGATACACCATCTGGAGTTTTATTCTATTGAAGAGCTGAAGCTGATCATCCAGCACTCTGCCAGAGTACTGAATGTGGTAGTGGATGAAAAGGGAGCTTTAGAAATGGCGAAACGAAGCCGCGGGACCCCCAGACTGGCCAATCGGATCTTAAAAAGAGTCCGTGATTTTGCTCAGGTAAAATATGATGGTGTGATCACCGGACAGGTGGCTAAGACTGCACTGGATCTGATGGATGTGGACAAGTTGGGGTTAGATAGGATCGACCGTAATATGCTTCTGACCATGATACAGAAATTCAATGGAGGACCGGTGGGTCTTGATACTTTGGCAGCGGCCATCGGCGAAGATGCCGGCACCATTGAAGATGTCTATGAGCCTTACCTGATCAAGAATGGATTGATCAATCGGACACCGAGAGGACGAGTAGTAACTGAGCTGGCTTACGGGCATCTTGGGATACAGGCATTGGATTCTTGCGTAAAATAGAAAAAATTTACTTGCCATATTCTGATAACTGGGATATAATGTACTAAGTAAACATTTTTTTACATTTGTCCATGAAAAGCACCATACACACGAGAGGAGTATCCTATTATGTCTTCCAAAACAGCTACCGAAGTAATCATAGGCGGAAAGGTTTATACCCTGTGCGGATATGAGAGTGAAGAATATCTGCAGAAGGTAGCCTCTTATATCAACAACAAAATGAACGAATACAGTAAGGTAGACAGTTTCCGCAGACAGTCACTGGATACCCAGAATGTACTATTACAGCTAAACATTGCAGACGATTATTTCAAAGCTAAAAAGCAGCTCTCTCTTTTGGAAGATGAGCTTCAGGCCAAGGAAAAAGAGCTTTATGATTTAAAGCATGAGTTGATATCCTGTCAGATTCGCTTAGAGAATGCCGCAAAGGATGTAAAGAATAACAAGAAAAATTAAGATAATAGGGCTGTCCGTCTGGCGGGCAGCTTTTATTGGTTATGAGGGAAGGATCATGAATGATAAGAAAGTAGAACTGCTGGCACCGGCAGGGAATAGAGAAGGGTTTTATGGTGCCATTCACGCAGGCGCCGACGCGGTTTATCTGGGCGGTGATAAGTTTGGTGCCAGAGCATATGCAGACAATTTCACAAAAGAGGAACTGATAGAATGTATCAGATATGCCCATCTATGGGGCAAAAAAGTCTATCTGACAGTGAATACATTGGTAAAGGATAAGGAATGGGGGCAATTGTATGATTATATCCTTCCCTTTTATGAAGCGGGACTGGACGGTGTGATCATACAGGATCTGGGTGTGTTTCTGTATCTGAAAGAACATTTCCCGGGTATGGAGCTTCATGTGAGCACTCAGATGACACTGACCGGTTCTTATGGCGCTGCTTATATGAAGGAATTGGGGGCTTGCCGTATCGTACCGGCCAGAGAGTTAAGTCTTGATGAGATCCGACAGATTAAGCAGGATACGGGCCTTGAGATAGAAGCGTTTATTCATGGAGCCATGTGTTACTGTTATTCCGGCCAATGTCTCTTTAGCAGCCTTTTAGGGGGGCGCAGCGGCAATAGAGGCAGATGTGCCCAGCCATGCCGTTTGCCCTACTTAGTTTCAGGCAACAGCTTGAAGAAAGGGGTTTGTTTCCCTTTAAGCCTGAAGGATATGTGTACCATTGAGAATATACCGGAACTGATTGAAGCCGGCATTGATTCCTTCAAGATCGAAGGCCGCATGAAAAAACCGGAATATGCTGCCGGAGTTACCTCCATCTACCGCAAAGCCATTGATCGCTATTATGCTGATCCACGACATTTTAAGGTATATCCTGAGGAATTGAAAGCATTATCCGGTCTCTATATCAGAAGCGAACGTCACAATGGTTATTATCACAAACACAATGGTGCAGAGATGGTGACCTTGCAAAGCCCAGCTTACAGTGGGAGCGATGATAGACTTTTAGAAAGAATCCGTGGGGAGTTTCTGGAGCAAAAGCCTACTATGCCCGTGGAAATCTATGCCACCTTTAGAATAGGAGAACCTGCCGGTCTTACCTTAGTGTGCGGTGAGCAATCTGTGACTGTAACAGGTGATATGGTTCAACCTGCTAAGAATCAACCTATTATGAAGGAAAATATAGAAAAGCAACTTAAGAAGTTAGGAGATACTTCCTTTCGGTCATCTCATATCTGGACCTGTCTGGATGAGTATGCCTTCTATCCCTTAAAAGCCATTAATGAACTGAGAAGAAAGGCGGTAGGTGCGCTGGAAGAGATGATCATTCAAAGTCATGGCTCCTGCTTGAAGAGAAAAACACCTCAAGTTGATACAAAACCAGTTCGAGAGAAAGGAAATGAGGATTTTTCTGATGGCCTTTTGACGGTAAATGTACGCACATTGGACCAGTTGCTTGCTGTCACAGAATTTATAAAAGAGAAGCAGAAAAAATTTCGAAGGCTTTATGTAGAAGGTGATCTTCTCCTTGGCACATATGCCAAAGAATCTGTCGACTTGCTTTCAGGCATTAAGGATGATACTGAGATTTATCCTGTGCTTCCTTATATTCTGAGAAAGGATGATAATGGGTATTTGAAGAAATTTATGGCAGTTCTAAATACCGGGCAATATCATGGGTGCATGGTTAGGTCCCTGGAAGGATATGCTTATCTGAGTAAGCATGGATATCAGGGAGCCATATCCTCTGATGCGGGCTTTTATATCTGGAATCAGCATACATTGACTTATTGGCAGGATAAGCTTAAAAACTTCTGCCTTCCCTGGGAGTTAAATGCAGGAGAACAGCGTGCATTGCTTTCTGCCTGTCCAAAAGGATTTGCGGAAAAGATTGTTTACGGACGCCTGCCTATGATGATCACAGCCAACTGTGTGGTACGGACTACTTCAGGCTGTGTTCGTGGATCGGATGCAAACGCCACAGCATATCTTATCGACAGATATAAGAAGCAACTTCCTGTGGTGCTAAATTGCGATCATTGTATGAACATCATATATAACAGTGTCCCTCTGTCCCTTCACGGAACAATGGACAAATGGATCAATTTGGCTCATATTAGACTGGATTTTACGGTAGAAGATAAAGTACAGACGAAACGTGTGCTGACATATTTTACACAGGCCGTGGAAGAGAAGGAATCTACACTTCCTTTTACAGAATATACTACCGGTCATGAAAAGCGTGGAGTAGAGTAAAAAAGCTTTAGAAGAGCCTTTTAAAAAAAGTAGTTGCACTATTGTTGATTTTGGACTATACTTGTATGTAAGTCAGTAAGTGACACACCAAATCAGGAGGAATTGCAATGATTGAAGCAACAAGCTGTGGTGGTGTGGTAATTTTTCGTGGGAAGATTTTGCTCTTGTACAAGAATTATAAGAATAAGTCCGAGGGCTGGGTGCTTCCCAAAGGTACCGTAGAGCAGGGAGAAGAGTATAAAGAGACAGCCCTGCGGGAGGTTCTTGAGGAATCAGGAGCCAAAGCCTCCATTATCAAGTATATCGGTAAGAGTGAGTATTCTTTTTCCATTCCGGAGAATACCGTGGCCAAAGAGGTACACTGGTATCTGATGATGGCGGATAGTTATTACAGCAAACCACAAAGAGAAGAATTTTTTGTAGATTCAGGATTCTACAAATATCATGAGGCCTACCATCTGTTAAAATTCTCAAATGAGAAACAGATTCTGGAGAAGGCTTACAACGAATATCTTGACCTTAAGAAAAATAATCTCTGGGGCAACCGGAAGTATTATTAATTCTTCGGTAGGAACAGGCGAAAGGGGAGTCTTGCGCTAAATGGCATATAAACTAACATATTACCATAAGCTGTACCATAGTGATAGTATAAGTGAACGCCAGTTGGAAAGAATAAAAAAACAGTTGGAAAAAAAGCCGATTTTATGCAATGTATTTTTGATCACCCCTGCTGCAAATACCAGTGATCTGCTGGAATTTTATCATAGCAGGCAACTTGCACAAAAATATTATCATGACCATCCGCTATATGTCATTGGTATTACCAGAACCTATGGTGAAGCAGTGATCATGGTACAGGGCCTGGTACAGGAATGTCTTGATTCCCGGGGAGATTGTGCGCTCAGGGAGTATTTGTTATGTTAGGAATCATCTTAAAAATATTAGCATTGTTAGGCTGGTTGTTGCTTTTTGTGATAATCTTACTCTTATCTCTGCTTTTACTTGTGGCAATCTATCCTATCAGTTACCGCATTTGGTGGGAAAAGAATGCAGAGCACATGTTTGTGAAGGCAAAGGCATCATGGCTTGCAGGACTTTTCAACGTTGGTTTTGAATATCCTACGCCGGGGAATGTAGTCGTAAAGTTTTTTGGTATTACAGTGTATGATTCCGGAAAAGCGCCGAAAGAACCGGTCAAGAAAAAGGACAATGCAAAAAAGATAGCTGAGGTTGGAAATACCGATGCAGTGCATGGGAATTTGGCCGATGGCTCTGATATGATGCGCGGCGATATGAACAGAAGCACTGAAACAGTGAGAAATGATACAGACAAGATGACGGTCAATGATGCATTAGATGCCCCTGCCGATGGTGGATTAAAAGCACGTATCTTTAACACAATAGAAAAGATTAAAGGCAAAATAAAACAGATCATTGAGAAAATCAAAAATATCCGAGAATTGGCAACATACTATATAAGCCTACTAAAAGAAGAAGATACCACCCGGTTATTATCCAAGATATTTACAGGGTCCGGTAAACTCTTAAAAAGCATTCGCCCAAGGAAAATAAAAGGGAAGATTCTTCTGGGTACCGGCTCCCCTGACACCACAGGATATACCATGGCTGTATACGGTATTCTTTCCCCTTATTTGGGGCAAAATTTAGTATTAACACCGAATTTTGAGGATAAGGTGTTGGAAGGCCGCTTATTTGTAAAAGGCCGCATCATTGTAGGGTTATTGCTGATTCACGGAGGAAAGATCGCGTCGGACCGCAGGCTTCATTTGTTTCTAAAAAAGTTAAAAAGGGAGGTCATATAAATGGCAGATAAAGATAATCAATTTCAAGGCGTAGTAGATTCCCTGTTAAAAGGCATGGATGCAGTGCTTTCGGCTAAAACCGTAATAGGAGAGCCGGTTCACATCGATGATACCATTGTGTTGCCCCTTGTAGACATCAGCTTTGGTGTGGGAGCAGGTGCAGGCAACAATAACCAAAAGGGCTCTGCCTCGGGCGCAGGCGGTTTGGGTGGCAAGATGACCCCCAGTGCCGTGCTGGTGATCAAGAACGGCACTACAAGGCTTGTGAATATCAAGAATCAGGACACTGTGACCAAGGTGCTTGATATGATCCCTGATCTGGTAGATAAATTTACATCAAAGAAAGAGGAAAGCGGAGTTTCTGACAAAGAAGCTGTAGATGTGGCGTTTCCCGATGAGAAAATATGATTTTGCAGTAGAATATTAGAGTTGTTTTTTGATAAGATAGGTGGTATTTTGTACACAAAGAGTTCCTTTGATCAAAATGCCGCCTTATTTATTTCTCTGCGAATGCAACATTTTGTGCTCGTAGAACAAATACATATTTGTAAGCATATGATATTAACAAGAGACAAAAGGGGAGGTTCGAATGAATCTTCGAAAATTAATAGGTCTAATGGCTTTTTTTACAGCAATTGGAATGTTGATAGTAATATTAGTGACTAACAGACTGGCCATATTGCTGATCATTGCGCTATTACTGATAATGGGGTATTGTTGTTATGTTATGGATTAAATTCGGAATAGTTGCTATTATCGCAAAAAAAAGTCTCTAATTAACAATTGACATAATAATTTTTTGTGTTATAATTATTGTATAAGCAATTCGAGATTTTGTATATTATATTTGAAGGGAGTGATACCAATGGCATAATTAAAATACTATCTATTTTTTGTTGGGGATTGATCATTGATTTTTGTAATAGGAGGTAATAAAATGAAAAAAAACATTATTAGTGTTTTATCTTTATTGTTAGTAATTGTCATCTTAGGAAATGGTCTTATTTTGCGTGCCGAGGAATCAGATACAATAAATTACGAATCCTTGATGAATGACCAGACATATGCTGTTAAAGCTTATAACGTTTTAATGAAATCTTTTGAAACAGAAGAATATGGTCTTGTTTATCCTGATGAATATGCAGGAGCATATGTTGAAAATAATAAATTGTATATAGCTTTGACAGATAAAAGTAATAAGTGTATTGAAAAGTATAAAAATCTGTTAAGTGATTTTTCGTGTATCGAGTATGTAATCGCCAATCATTCAATGTCATCTTTAGAAACAAGTTTGAACAAAGTTTATTTAGCACTGGTGGATTGTTGTTCGCTGTATGGTTGCTATATTGATGAATTAACAAATGGTATAGTGGTTGAAGTGGCAGAAGGACAAGAAAAATTAGCTTTATCTACAATCGATTCCATCTCTAAAGCAAAAACATTTAATATTGATTGTAATATAGAAGTTGTTCCTAGCGTGCCTATAAAAAAGGAAAGTACAGGAATTGTTAATGGTTCCAGATTTTATGTTAATGGCGGTGGCTATACATTGGGAATTGGTGGAACTTATGCTGGTATGAATGTAATTGTATCAGCCGGGCATGGTATGAGTTATGGTGAAACAGCAACATATGATGGTGACGAAATTGGACAGGTTTTATTTAGTCGTTATGAGTCTGGATTACCTGGCGATTTTTCGATCATTAAGTTAAATAGCTCTGATTATACATATTCTCCCCTTATGTATACATCTGCAGGTGGTTCTACAATAACTTTACAAGGTGCAGTTTCATATCTTCCTCTTGGAACATATGTATATAGATACGGAGCTTCTTCTCGCGAATGCTATGCACAGATAACCTCAACAAACTATACAACGACTCTTAATGATACAAATATGTACAAAGCAGATATTATCACTGGTTATTCTGCGAGTGGTGATAGTGGTGGACCTGTGAGATATAATAGCGAGTTTTGTGGAATTCATGCAGGTAGTGCAACTGACGATAGTTACATATTTTTTACTCCATATCATGTTATTAATGGAATGGGATTTGTTGCATTTACAAATTAGGAGAGATACTATTTATGAAGTGGAAATTATTAATTTTTGTTTGCTTGTTTTTATTAATAGGTTGCACCGATAATACTACTGAAATTATCGAAAATGTTGACGATATTCCTGCTTTAGAAATCTCGAAATATAACAACTATGAAAATGTTAATGTAAATGCTTCATTACTTTCCTTGGAAAGTGCAGATAAACAATACAATTTGATGTTTAGTGTAAAGAACATGTCGGACGAAGATATTTTTTATGGATTGCGATGGTATCTTGAAATATTAAAAGATGGTGATTGGTATCGGATTGATTTTTTGCAGAATAAAAATGGATCTTATGCAGAGGTAAAAGATATAGCAATCGTCTTAGAAGACAATATACAGACTAAAATTGAAGTTCCACTATATGGTTACTATCAGGTTCCGTTGGAAGCAGGAGAGTATCGCTTAGTTCAACCCATAAATGGCAAATTATTATCTCTGCCGTTTACCATCGAATCGTCTGCAGATAAATAAAGAAAACGAAAAAAGGCTGTTATACTCGTCATGGTATAACAGCCTAACATTTTCACTTAATCATTAAGCTCTTTCTACTTTGCCGGACTTTAAGCAGCTGGTGCAAACATGCATTCTTCTGGCAGCGCCGTTAACCTTGCACTTAACGCTCTTAACATTGGAATTCCAAATTGCGTTAGTTCTTCTATGAGAATGGCTTACGTTATTACCGAAATGAACGCCCTTACCACAAATATCACACTTAGCCATCTTGACACCTCCTCAACGTCTGCGATTCACGCTTAATCTACATCGAATAACGCGAGATATACTCGCAACATTGATATGATAACAGAAATCCCCAAGAAAAGCAAGCTAAAAATTTGTTTTTTTCATATTTTTTCTAAAATTTTGAAATTAATAGTTTCTTTTTTTTCGGAAACAATGTATAATGTAGCATAGTGGTAGGAAATCAAGCGAGGCGATGCGAAAGCATCGGCGCATTTGATTTCACCCGCTATGCTAACGAGAAAGCTGGCGGCGAAGCCGCCAATGAGCGCGAAGCGCGGGGCTTTTGAGTGTTTCAAAAGCGTAGCGGTAGGAAATTAACTAGAATCAGGAGGTAGAGCAATGAAAGGTTCTTCGATGAATACCCATATGGGCAGCATTGTGATAGATAACGAAGTGATCGCCCAATACGCCGGCAGTGTGGCCGTAGAATGTTTCGGCATCGTAGGTATGGCAGGCATCAGTATGAAAGACGGCATCGTGCGTCTTCTGAAGAAGGAAAGCATTACCAGAGGCATTAATGTCTCATTAAAAAATAACAAAATAACCCTTGACTTCCACGTGATCGTAGCATACGGTGTAAGTATCATCGCCGTATCAGACAATCTGATCAGCAATGTAAAATACAAAGTGGAAGAATTTACCGGTATGGAAATTGAGAAAATCAACATCTTTGTCGAAGGTGTTCGAGTGATTGATTAAGGAGGATTTATTGTGGCACTAAAACATATCGACGCAAAGATGCTGGCCAAGATGTTCTTAGCCGGTGCAAAGAATCTGGAATCCAAGAAAGAATGGATCAATGAACTGAATGTATTCCCGGTTCCCGATGGGGATACCGGAACTAATATGACCATGACCATCATGGCTGCCGCCAAAGAAGTCAGTGCTCTGGGTGAAGCGATCACCATGGAGCCTTTGTGTAAAGCGATCTCCGGCGGATCCTTAAGAGGCGCCCGTGGTAATTCCGGTGTTATCCTGTCCCAGTTATTCCGTGGTTTTACCAGAGGAATCAAGGAAGAGGAAGAGATCACCATCCCCGTGCTTGCAGACGCCTTTGAAAAAGCTGTAGAAACCGCTTATAAGGCCGTAATGAAGCCAAAGGAAGGAACAATCCTTACTGTGGCTAGAGGCGGCGCTGAGAAGGCAAGAGAGCTTGCTGATGCAGGCTGTGATAATCTGGAAAGCTTCCTTGGTACCGTGATAGACCATGCACGTTTTGTCTTAAGTCAGACACCGGAGATGCTGCCTGTATTAAAACAGGCCGGCGTAGTGGATTCCGGTGGACAAGGACTGGTGGAGGTACTGTCCGGAGCCTATGATGCTTTCTTAGGCAAGGAGATTGATCTTAGCATGAACAGTCAGCCGGATGCCCGTCCCACAAGTGCTGTAAGCAGCGAAGCTATGAATGCCCAGGCAGAAGCTGACATTAAATTTGGCTATTGTACTGAATTTATCATTCTTTTGAATAGAACTTTTAATATCAAACAGGAGATGGATTTCAAGGAGTATCTGGAATCTATCGGTGATTCCATTGTATGTGTTGCTGACGATGATGTAGTCAAGGTGCATGTACATACCAATGACCCTGGACTGGCGATCCAGAAGGCATTGAAGTATGGCGCACTTTCTAATCTGAAGATCGACAACATGAGACTGGAGCATGAGGAGAAACTGTTCAAGATGGCCGAAAAACAGGCGACAGATGCACAATCTAAAGAATCTGCACAGCCTGAAGCCACACAGGAAAAAGAACCACCAAAGGAGGTAGGTTTCATAGCAGTTTCCATCGGTGATGGTGTTAATGAGATTTTTAAGAGCCTTGGGGTAGACCACATCATAGAAGGCGGTCAGACCATGAATCCCAGCACAGCCGATATTCTGGATGCAGTGGAACAAGTCAATGCCAAGACCATTTTTGTATTGCCTAATAACAAGAATATCATTCTTGCGGCAAATCAGGCTGCGGAATTGACCACAGACAAGAACCTGTTAGTCATTCCCTCCAAGACCATTCCTCAGGGTATTACCGCTGTGATCAACTATGTGCCGGAATTGTCTGTGGATGAGAACGAAGAGACCATGCTTAATGAAATCGGCAATGTGAAGACCGGTCAGGTAACTTATGCCGTGCGTGATACCATGATTGATGACAAAGAGATCAAACAGGGGGACTACATGGGAATCGGAGACAAGGGAATCCTTTCCGTTGGTCAGGATATGATGTATGTTACAGAAGAAATGGTATCTGAAATGGTTGACGAAGACTGCGAGCTGATCAGTATCTATTATGGTGCTGATGTGTCAGAAGAAGACGCAGAGAAGCTTCGTGAGGATATCGAAGCAGCTTATCCTTCCTGTGATGTGGAGCTGCAATTTGGCGGTCAGCCTATTTACTATTATGTGATCAGTGTAGAATAAGCGATGCAGGACTGACGCACTTGCGTCGGTCCTGTTTTTATCAATAACAGGGCTCCAAAGAGGTGAAGGAATTTGAACGACCATACTCCCATTATCGATATCAAGGGAATCGGTGAAAAAACTCAGAAGCTTTTTCAAAAACTGGATATTTTTACGATAGGGGATCTTCTGACCCATTATCCCAGAGATTATGAGACCTTTAGGGAACCGGTACTCATAAGTGAGGCAGTGCCGGGGGAGGTTTGCGCAGTCCGTGTCTGCGTGACCGGTATCCCTAATCTGAAAAAAATCCGCAATCTGAATGTTTTGAATGTAACGGTAAGAGATGCTTCCGGTGGAATGCAGCTTACTTTTTTTAATATGCCTTTTATGAAGAACCTCTTAAAAAGCGGTGGGTTTTACATCTTTCGGGGATTGATTCAGACAAGAGGGCCCGTCAAGATCATGGAGCAGCCCAGACTATATTCTCAGGAAGAGTATAGTCGGCATATGCAGTTTATACAGCCCAGATACGCCCTGACCAAAGGATTAAGTAATCAGACCATTCAAAAGGCAATAAAGCAGGCTTTGACCTTTTATGAATATAAACAAGAATTTTATCCGAAGGACTTTTTAGACCATCATCAATTACTACCCTACAGGGAAGCACTCTGCTCTATGCATTTTCCGCCGGATCATGATACTTTGCTGAAGGCACGTAGAAGGATGGTTTTTGATGAATTTTTTATGTTCATCCTTTTACTGCAGAAGAACAAGGACATCAATGCCAATATACCCAACAGCTTTCCCATGAAGCCTTCTGAAGAAGTAAAGCTCTTCTTAAAGGCCATGCCCTTTCAATTGACAGACGCCCAGCAAAAGGTTTGGAAGGAGATTAACCGGGACTTGTCTGGATTATCTGTCATGAACCGTCTGATACAGGGGGACGTTGGATCCGGAAAGACCATCGTAGCTGTACTTGCCTTATTAACATGTGTGTGTAATGGATATCAGGGAGCTATGATGGCGCCTACGGAAGTTCTTGCCACCCAGCATTATGAGACCATCTGCGGTTATGTAAAAGAATACAACCTGCCTTTTCGACCGGTATTATTGGTGGGTTCTATGACTGCCAAAGAGAAGAAAGAAGCTTATCAACAGATTGAAAGCGGCGAAGCCAACCTGATCATCGGTACCCATGCATTGATCCAGGACAAAGTGACTTATCATTCACTGGCTCTTGTGATCACTGATGAACAGCACAGATTTGGCGTCAGACAGCGGGAAAAGTTGGCTGAAAAAGGGATGACTCCACATGTGCTTGTCATGAGTGCCACCCCCATTCCACGGACATTGGCGATCATCCTTTACGGAGACCTGCACATATCGATCATAGACGAACTGCCCGCCAACAGGCTCCCTATCAAAAACTGTGTGGTAAATACTTCTTACCGCCCCAAGGCCTATGAATTCATAGAAAGGCAAGTGAACGCCGGCCGTCAGGCTTATGTGATCTGCCCCATGGTAGAAGAGGGGGAGCTGGAAGAAGCAGAGAATGTGATGGAATATGCGCAGAAGCTCAGAGCAGTGCTCCCCCCGTCCATTATCATCGAACCCTTACACGGCAAAATGAAGGCAGCAGAAAAAAAACGTATTATGGAAGACTTTGCAGCCTGCAGGATTCATGTACTGGTATCCACCACCGTCATAGAAGTAGGCATCAACGTGCCAAACGCCACTGTTATGATGGTAGAAAACGCAGAACGCTTCGGTCTGGCGCAGCTCCATCAGTTGCGGGGGCGTGTGGGAAGAGGAAACTGGCAGAGTTATTGCATATTTATCAGTTCAAATGAAAAAAAGGAAACCATGGAACGTCTGAAAATTTTGAATGCTTCTAATGATGGTTTCCATATTGCCTCCGAAGACTTGAAGCTTCGCGGTCCCGGCGATCTGTTCGGCATTCGTCAGAGCGGTGATTTTGCCTTCCGTATCGGCGATGTGTACACAGATGCCTCATTGTTAAAAGAAGCAGCAGAAGCCGTAGGACAACTTCTCTCAGAAGATCCTGAATTGGAACTTGAGAAACATCAGCTTCTTAGAAAACATCTTTCAAATGCTTCCACAAACACTGTTGACTTTCGGAGCATATAACAGTAAAATAATGGTAAGTTTAATTGAACAACAAGAAAGAGGAGATAAACTTTTATGTCCAAAATAGCCATCGTAACCGACAGTAACAGCGGTATCTTTCAGAAAGAAGCTGCTGCTCTCGGTGATGTATATGTTATTCCCATGCCTTTTACCATAGGTGATGCAACCTACTTTGAAGATATCAATCTGACGATTCCGGAGTTCTATGAGAAAATGAACGAAGGTGTCGACATTCTCACCAGCCAACCCTCCCCCGACGCGGTCTTATCCCTGTGGGACAAGCTGCTTAAGGAATATGAGGAACTGGTATATATCCCCATGAGCAGCGGCCTTAGCAGCTCCTGCCAGACAGCCACCATGTTCGCCATGGATTACGAGGGCAGAGTGCAGGTTATAAATAACCAGCGCGTGTCCGTGCCCCAGCGTCAGTCGGTTTTGGATGCTCTGGCTCTTGCTTCCAGAGGTAAAACAGCCGCTCAGATTAAGCAGATTTTGGAGGAAGATCGCTTAAACCATAGTATCTATATTATGCTGGATACCTTGTATTATTTGAAAAAAGGCGGACGTATTACCCCGGCTGCCGCATCCCTTGGAACACTCCTTCGCATTAAGCCGGTGCTCCAGATCCAGGGAGACAAGCTGGATGCCTTTGCCAAGGCACGTACTACCAGCCAGGGGAAATCCATTATGCTTAACGCCATCCATGCTGATTTAGAACAACGCTTCGGCGGCGTTGAAGCCAAAGACTACGTACTGCAGATTGCACATACCCAAAACGAGGAGGCTGCCATGGCCCTCAAAGAAGAAATGGTGCAGCATTATCCCGGGGTTGATATTTATGTAGACCATCTTGCACTCAGCATAGCCTGCCACACCGGGCCCGGTGCCCTTGGGGTGGGGTGTTGTAAGAAGTTGCATTATGATGAGGTGTAGGGGCTTGGCGAAAGGGACGCACAGGTAGGGAAGGGAAAGGGTTGAGTGGCTTGCAGGGGGTGGGGGATAGACGGGGGAAAGTGCAGACTCCGCACCATAAGATGTTCTAGTGTTTCTGATTTTTGCAAAGGGCCAGCACAAAAATACAAAACTCGTCGCTTCGCTCCTCAGACATGTTGTATTTTTGAGCTGAAAGCAAAAATCAGAAACACAAGAACATCTAATGGCGCTACATATGTCACTTTCCCC
>JAZQGM010000135.1:0-4461 GCA_045540075.1 Acetatifactor sp.
GTGTACTCAAACCCTTTGGCCCTCTTGATAAGTGCGGACCTCAGCTCCATCACCAGGTCTTCTCTCCCCTTTTTAAGAACAGACCTCAACTGTTCACTTCGGCTCTTATACCGCTTCCACGCTGAGTAGCTTACTCCCAGTGTCTCAGCGATCTGAGCTTCTGTCATAGTGAGACACATCTGCTTGATCTCATCGAGATGCGGAAGCACATGAGTCACAAACTTGTCTGGCCTTGCCATATTCGATCACCCTTTACTTATTGTCTACCTCCGGAAGTCCTGCCACGCTGGTAAGCAGACTCAGCACTCCTGCCAGTGCGGACGCGCTCAGTACAGCCATCCAGTTTACTTCCGAGATCAGTGCAGCGGTTCCAATCGTAGCTACCGCACACTGAGCCACTGTCTTGATTGCTCTGATGCCTGCAGCCTTCCACCATGCCTTGCTCATATGACCACCTCCATGCAAGATAACATTCTACTCACATCATCATAACCCTGATATGTAAATGGTCACAGAGCACGATTGTGCATCACAGTTCATCACTGTGCATATACAGCTGTCTGATGTAATCATCGGCAAACAGCACTGCACTGATGTCCTTGATCAGTCTGTGCTTGTTCCTGCTCACTGTCGTGACGGATGCACAGATCTGATCAGCGATCTCTTCCCGGCTCATACCCTTGATGTAGTACATGATGATCACATCGTAGTAAGGATCCTCCCGGATCAGGCTCAGTGCCATCTCGATCCTCTGGATCATCTGTCCTGCTACAGGCTCCTCAGATGTAGTGAATGCAGTGTAGTGCTTCAGAAGATCCTCGGTCTTTTCCTGTGGTGACCGTATCCGGTCCTTCATAAGACCTTCTATCTTCAGCTGCAGCACTGTTTCCTTCACTGTCTTCTTAATCAGTTCTTCAGTGTTCAATTTATCGTCACCTCCCGGAAGGTAGCACTTTGCGAAAAACAGATCTGTTACCTCGAAAAACCCAGTAAAATCAAGGCTTTGAGGCCTCTAAAACCCTCAAGGTAACGGTAACACTTATATATTTACTTATATATATAGGGTGTAAAATCGAAAAAATTTTTTTAATTTTACATGCATGATCTAAGAAAATGAAATGAAGTGTTACCCTGTTACCTATGTCCGAAAAACCCAGTAAATACAAGGGTTTGAGAGGGTAACACTTCTTTAATTTAAGTGTTACCTTTGTGCTACCTAAGTGTTACCTTTTCACTGTTTCTGAAGAAATTTGACGGAAAAATGTTCTTTTTCTTCTTCAGCTGCTTTGCCTTCTCCAGTTCTTCCTGAAACTTTTTAAATTTTTCGCACTGACTGTGATAGGATCCACAGCCTTTTTTCTCGCAATTCATGCACGGTGCATTAAGTCCTCCCATCCGAAATACCTGCCCTTTCCATCTGCCTCTTCAGCTTCTTCATCATATGCTTACCGACTTCCGCTTCCGCATTCAGAAGGTATATGAGCTGATCCACGCAGATCACTACATCGCCAAGCTCCTCCAGGACATGATCGTAAGCAGGTCCGATGTTAAGAGCTGAAGGGTTCAATTTCCCACACTGCAGCTCCTTCCTCCAGAAATGATTGATCGCAGAAGTCAGCTCTGCCATCTCCTCGATCAGCTGCCTGCTCTGGGACTCATATCCATAGTGATCTGCTATAGCAGAGATCTTCTCATCGTAAGTCAATTATTCATCCTCCTCATCTTCCAGACTTGTCTTCTGATAGATATTCCATGTCACCTCTATGCTCGAACCACAGAGGAGCATTAAATCCAAACAAGCATCTTTGACACAATCCTAAGTGCAATATTTAACCGCCTCATAACCTCTTTTGGATCCTCTGACTGAATCGTGACCGTCATAGGCAGCACATAACTTACTTTATCCATTTGAGTCCTCCTCCCTCTTTACAAATACCCTGTAATTCACTCCCCGGATCTTCCGCAGCTTGATATCCACCTTGTACTGCTTCCGGACCTGCTTGGAAAATTCAATATTGCTGATCGGCTGGAAACCATTCGACCTGCAGAATTCGGAATATTTTCTGTATACCTTGCTTGTGGGTTCATCTGTGATCTTTGGATCCTCAGCAAAGAACAGAAGGATCGGATTATTATTCTCCTCATACTCCTTCAGCTCCTTCTGCATGGACTCAGATACAGTGAAGCGCTTGCGCTCCAGGACATTACTCAGAGCATTGATCCCTATGCGGATCAGATACTTAATGCTCTCCTCACTTCGAAGCTTGTATTTGATATCCGGATCGAAATCGGGATCATCCGGGGAGAATGTGGCCCGGAATGGTACAATTATCAGTCTGTCTATGACCGCTCCGCTCTTGTCTTTTATCCTGGGGATGTTATTGGCAGAGAAGAGCAGCTTAGAATAGTTGTCAAAGTCAAATGGATCTTTTCCCTTGCGCTCCACATTGATCCGGTCTCCGGATACTAGCTTCTTGAAGATGGATGGATTCGGGATAAACTCATCCCCGATATCATCTCCAATGATTGCCAGCTTGCCTGCTGCCTCAGCTGTCTTGAAACGATCCGAGAGCTCTTTAAGGTCCAGAGCTGTGGTATTGGCTGATCCGAGCATGGTATTCACCATGTCGAAAAATGTACTCTTTCCATTTGCCTTGTCCCCGATCAGGATGAAGGCCTTGCGGAGCTCGTTCCTTCTGTACATGGTGTACCCGGCTACTTCTTCCAGAAGAGCACGGACTTCCGGATCATGACAGCTGATCTTGTCCAGTGTCCTGTCACAGACTTCTGAATAAGCTTCCGGATCATAATCATGAGGTATCTTATTCAGCAGTACATAGTCCGGAGAATGCTCTGAGAGCTCTCCGGTCTTCACATCCAGCACTCCATTCTTGAAGCAGATGTATCTCGCATCAGATAAGGGAACGCTGTCGAGAAGTGATGCTTCGAGCCACGTAATGACTTCTGTCCTCTTGGATCTTGTAAGATTCGGGATATGCTTGATCATCTCATGCTCTATGCGTCTGTATCCTCTTACATAGATCCCATCGTCATAGACGCACAGCTCCTGTCCTACTCTTTTGATGTGGGCGCTGTTTTTGAGATAATTGCCAAAGTGATCATGAAGAAAAGTGCTGCCCTTGAAAAACACCTGCTTTTTGAAGGCATCATCTCTGAGGATGGTCTCTATCTCATGCTCTTCCAGTGGTTCCCGGAGCACATAGTTATTGATGATCCGGATACATTCCCGGCATTCTTCTACAGAGAAATCCTTTCCCTGGAGAGTAAGAATATAGTTGAAGAGACTCTGATTCCTTCCGGATCCAGCTTCCATCGTCAGGAATTTCTGTTTGGATTTGGTAGGAAGTAGCCACTTTGGGAGCTGATCATATTCCGCATCCGGATCCTTATCATAGAGGATCTTCCGCTGGACACCATCGTACTTCAGCACAGAGTAGCTGTTCTTACATCCGAGCTTGATATCTGCCTCAAGGCCACAGGCCAGAGAAGTCCCTGTCTTGCAGCTCTCTACATAATAGTCCCCGGAATCAGAAACATTCCGGAAGAAGAAATGCATTCCCCTTGATGTCTCATAGACTCTGCAGGCCAGTCCGAGATCATCCACAATACTCAGGAGGATCTCGGACTGTTCAGAATCATCTATGTCGATCAAGATAATGTCCTCTGCCAGGATCCCGGCATACTCGGATCTGTTCTGCACCTGTTCAAAGCTCAGAAGATCATCCGGAGAAGCATTCTTGAATCTCATGGTACACTTCTTGTTTTGCGTAGGTACGTATCCCTTAAAAAGTTCATCCTTCATAATGATTCCACATATTCCAGGTTCTTCCTGACCTTCTCCTGTAACTTGGCGATATGGTCCACCGTCTTCCGGACCGCTACGGTCTTCAGCTCGATGTAGTACTTATCGATCTCATCACAGGCTTTATCCGTCATACACTGATTGACATAAAAGCTGTGCTTTGCTGACAGTGCTCTAATACGTTCCTTGAGGTATCCCTTCACCTGCTCCACATACTCATCACATTCCGGGAAGTCTGCAGCCATTAAGATCTTCATGAATTTCTTCATATCAGCCATAGACTTCGGAAAAAACTTATCCGGATCTATCGTCATCTTTGCGGATCCGGATTTGAAATACATGATCACGTTGAATCACCTCCTGTGGTCTGCTGTACCTTGTCAGGTATGAACCATAAATCAATGTCTCCATTCGCTGCCAGCTTCGGATAAAACTCACAAACCTGCTGATAGTACTCATCTGATACCTCAGAAAATTTATCAGCCATGATCAAATCAAAGTCAGCTTTCCACTTCTCGGGAACCTTGAAGAGATACGTGGCATAGGTGGGATCAAAGTCATCGTCATACGTAGACAAGTAATTCGGATCCTTGTACAGCTCCTCCTCTCCGTACCCACAATTCCGGTTGTTCCCTCCG
>JAZQGM010000136.1:0-14739 GCA_045540075.1 Acetatifactor sp.
ATACCCCAGTGCCCCCAATGGCCACCCCCACAAGGAGAAAATATGAGCCTATTAAGCATAATCGTCCCCTGTTATAATGAAGAAGAAAACGTAGCTGATTTTTATCACGAGCTAATTAAAAATGAGCCTTTCTTCAACGAAAGTAATCTTCAAATGGAGCTGATCTATATCGACGATGGTTCCAAAGACAACACTGTGCATGAAGTTAAAAAGTTGAGAGAACAGGATGAAAGGGTACATCTTGTGTCTTTTTCCAGGAATTTTGGAAAAGAAGCAGCCATGTATGCAGGTCTGCAGAAAAGTCATGGTGATTATGTGGTGATCATGGATGTGGATCTTCAGGATCCCCCATCCCTTTTGCCCAAGATGTTTGGTTATCTCAAAGAAGGATATGATTCTGTAGCAACAAGGCGTGTGAGCCGTAAAGGAGAGCCCCCTGTAAGAAGTTTTTTTGCCAGAATGTTTTATCGATTAATGAAGAAGATTTCCAGGACGGAGATCATGGATGGTGCCAGAGATTATCGCCTGATGACAAGGCAGATGGTAGACGCCATATTGGCCATGCAGGAATATAATCGATTTACCAAAGGCATCTTTGGGTGGGTTGGTTTTAAGACAAAATGGATCGAGTATGAAAATGTGGAGCGTCTGAAAGGTGCCACTAAGTGGAATTTTTGGAAGTTATTCATTTATTCACTGGACGGAATTGCTGCATTTTCTACGGTTCCATTGATGATCGCATCGTTTATGGGTGTGGTTTTTTGCCTGTTGGCATTTGTCTTTATTATATTTATTATTGTGCGTAAAATATTATTCGGCGATCCTGTGGCGGGTTGGCCTTCACTGGTGTGTATCATTTCACTGGCAAGTGGTGTGCAGCTGTTTTGCGTAGGCATCGTGGGACAATATCTGGCAAAGACTTATATGGAAGTGAAAAGACGCCCCATATACCTGGTCAAAGAGGAAATATAGACATGGTTATTTTGCTGTGGATATTAATGGCATTGGCGTTGTGCCTGTTAGGAGGCGGCGTGATGAGATGCCTTTGTGGAAGTCGTTTAGAAGGAGATTATACGCCGGGGGAGTTTGTACCGGCTGGTTTTTGTGTACTGATAGGGGCGACAGAGGTGTTTCACCTGGTGGCTGTGTTTGGGGGATGGTCGGTTTCTCTTATTGCTTTTTTGTGGGTAGGGTTTATCAGCGTCCTGACCATAGGCACTGGGATCTTACTATTGACAGTAAGAAAAAGTAAGACAGCAAGAAGAAGTAAGAGCGCAATAAGCAAAGAGATGTCAATCTCGTGGGCTGAACAGCTTTTGGCCGGAGCGTTTGCTTTATCTGTGGTGTTTCAGATCATTATGATCATGACAGGGAACAGGAACTGTGACACGAAAGATATGACCTTGGAGATGGTTCGGACATTTCTTGTGCAGGATCAGATTTATGATGTCAATCCTTTGACAGGGCAGCCGTATACGGCAGGAGTTCCCCTTAGGCTTCAGATATTATGTCTGCCAAGTCTCTATGCATTCCTCTGTCGTGTGACGGGGCTGGATGCAGAGCTGGTGGTATGCAGGGTCGTGCCTGTAACAGTGTTGATAGTCAGTTATTTTGCTTATAGTATACCGGGCAAAATATTGTTTGGGAGAGATAGGACAGGCAGGCTGTTGATGCTGTTTGTAATTTCTGTATTGTATTGGTGCGGCGATTATATGGAGTCCATGGATGGCTTTTTATTGTTGCATAGCGGATATCGTGGGGTATCGATTCGCAACGGCATTTTATTTCCCTTTACTTTAGGGATGTGCCTTCAGAAGAATTGGAAAGTGTCGGTTCTTGCCATACTGGCAGAAGTTTGTATCGTTTGGACACTGTATGGACTTGGAGCATGTTTACTTGTAGTTGTTGTAATGTTTGTCATTCATCTATGGATACGCGTAAGAGAGCGCAGGGGAGGGGAAGCATGCAGGAACTGTTGAAGAGTGCAGTAAACGGATGGTTTACATATACAGATGCCGGAAAATATGCAGTGTTATTTTTGGGGGCATTATTGTGTTATTGGTACCGAAAGTGGCATGAGAAGGAAGATCAGTTAAGGGTATTGATGATATATGCTTCGATCATGGCAATCGCTGTGATATGCCCGTTGACGGCAATATTTATCATGAAGTATCAGACCTCATTTTATGGGTATCAGTGGATCTGGAGCGTGGTTCCGGTGACACTGGTCATAGCTTATGGAGCAGCCCGGTTGTACCTGGAACTATCCAGACGTAAGTTACGCAGTAACCTTTTGCAAACAGTAGGGGTGGCAGCACTGGGGTTGTCGGTAATCTTCCTGTGTGGCAACCTGAACACCCATGGCTGTAACGGAACAAAAACAGTAGAAGAAAGAAGCAAAACAGTAAGGCTGTTGGATAAGTTGGCGGAATCAGGGAATACTGAGAATATCTGCATGTGGGCACCTAGGAAGATTTTGGCACATGTGCGGAGCCAAAATGGTGAAATTGAGCTATTATATGGCAGGAATATGTGGGAGACGTCATTGAATGCTTATGCATATGATGTTTATGAGCAGGAGACCATTGCCCTTTATGAGTGGATGGAGTGGCTGAGCGCAGAGGAATGTGTAGATTTTACAAAAGAAGCCCGGACGGCGGCCTGTGTGGCGTTTGAGACTGCTTTGAACAAGGGTGTCAACTGTATTGTGATACCGGTTCAAGCAGAGGAAGTGACAGAAGAAATTTCGTCCTGTGTGACTGATGTGGCAGAAAAGATGGATTTGATTGTGACACGTAAGGAAGCAGAAGGATATGATATATATAGGCTCCGGTCCAAGTGACGGATGCAGAAGAAGAGGACAAAATGGATAAAAAGGTCAGTATCATCGTACCTGTCTATAATGTGGAAAAGTTTATCATACAGACAGTGGAAAGTGTTCGCAGTCAGACTTATGAGAATTGGGAATTGCTCCTGGTGCTGGATGGCTGCACCGATAGGACAGAAGATGTGTTAGAAGAGTATTGCAAGGATGTGGCAGACAGGCGCATTCGCATGGTGCACCAGCCTCACAATCAAGGGGCAGCAGCTGCCAGAAACAGAGGTGTCAAGGAAGCTACAGGCCGTTATATTGCCTATCTGGATTCGGATGATCTGTGGGAGAAGGACAAGCTTACAAAGCAGCTTGCATTTATGGAAGAAAAACAGGCAGCATTTTCTTTTACAGGTTATGAATTTGCGGATGAAAATGGCAAGGGGCTTGGCAAAGTGGTGCGTGTCCCGGCAGTGATGGTGTATGAGGATGCACTGAAGAATACCACCATTTTTACCTCGACAGTGATGTTCGATACGGAGAAAATTGGCAAAGAGAATCTTTACATGCCGCAGATCAAAAGTGAGGACACCGCCCTTTGGTGGAGTGTTTTGCGTAATGGTTATAAGGCTTATGGTCTTGATGAGAACCTGGTACGATACCGCAGAGCGGGACGTTCCCTGTCCTCCAATAAGCTGGAGGCCATCAGAAGAATCTGGTACTTATACCGCAAGGCAGAAGAGTTGTCTATTATCAGAAGTATGTATTACTTTTGTTACTGGGCTGTACGAGCTGTAAAACGCAGGGTTTAACATGATAGGAAGGAGAAAAACATTGAACAAGAAGGAAGCATTTAAAAGGCTGATCAATCTGAGTTTGGTCGGAATCTGTCTGTTGATGGAAGTTCTTGTATTTACATATATTTATCTTGAGTATCTGTATCCCAGTATGGATATATTAAAGGACTTGAATTATTGGTTTAAGGGTTATCTGTTGCAGGTACTTTTTTATGCCAGTATGCTCTTTTTCTTCTCGAATATGTATGGGGGACTTAGGATCGGTTTCCTGAAAAATACAGAAATCATCTTCTCTCAGGTGTTTGCCACATTGATCGTAAATGTGTTTACCTATGTGCAGATGTCTCTGATGGTGACACAGTTATTTGTTGTACCCCCCTTTGTCTTAATGACATTGATACAGGCGTTGATCGTTATGATTTGGATCAATATCGCCAACAGAATTTATCAGAAGGTGTTTCCCCCTCGCAAGCTTCTATTGATCCATGGAAGAAGATCAGGAGAGGATATTAAGAGAAAGTTTGAAACACGTAAGGACAAGTATGTGATCGCGGGTATGCTGGATGTGCGAAATGGGATTGATGTTCTGAAGAAGGAGATCATCCGCGGATATGAGAGTGGAGATTACAGTGCGGTAGTGATCTGGGATACCACTGTGGAAGAACGGAATACTTTGTTGAAGTTCTGTTATTCCCATTCTATTCGTTTTTATATCATGCCTAAGATTTCAGATGTGATCTTGCTGGGAGCGGAAGAGCTTCATTTGTTTGACACGCCTATCTTGCTGACAAGAGAGTATAGTATGACTATGGAGCAGCGATTTATGAAGCGCGTGATCGACGTGGTATGTTCTCTGATCTTGTTAGTAATCGCGTCTCCTTTTATGTTGATCACGGCAATCGCTATCAAACTTTATGATGGTGGTCCGGTATTGTATAAGCAGGTGCGATGCACAGAAGGTGGCAGAAAGTTTCTGATCATGAAGTTCCGTAGCATGCGCACAGATGCGGAAAAGGATGGCGTGGCCCGATTGGCTCGCAAAGGGGATGACAGGATTACACCTATAGGCAGGTTTATCAGAAAAGTAAGAATTGATGAACTGCCCCAGCTGATCAATATTCTGGTGGGGGATATGTCCTTCATTGGCCCCAGGCCCGAGAGACCTCAGATCATCGGGCAGTATCTGGAGATCATGCCTGAGTTTGCTTACCGTATGAAGGTGAAAGCGGGGCTGGCGGGATATGCACAGGTGTACGGAAAATATAATACCACCCCCTATGACAAGCTGAAGCTGGATCTGACTTATATTGAAAATTATTCTCTGTGGTTGGATATTAAGTTGATGCTCCTGACACTGAAGATATTGTTCTGGCCGGATAGTACAGAAGGTGTGGAAAATGAGCAGGTTACTGCGCTTCGCAAGGAATTTGAAGAGAATAAGCGGGAGGACTGATATGTGGGAATGCAGTTATGCGAAAGAGCCTTTTGACCTGAGACTTCTGGTGCTGTGGGGGCTTCGCAGGATATGGATCGTGATTCTGGGTACAGTTCTGGGTGCTTTGATCGTGGGTGGTGGCTATTATCTGTGGAATGGTGTGATCACCGGAAAGAAGCAGTATTCCGTGACTACTATGTATGAGGTGGTATACGGAAGTGACCCAAAGACCCAGTATGAATATACTTATATTAATGATTTTACATGGAATCAATTGGTGACCACGGATCTTTTCCTGGATATGCTTAAGGAGCAGGCCGAGGATGAGGGAGGAGCAGTGGCAGCGCTGTTAAAGGAGGAATCCTTTCAGCAGCATCCAGAAAGATATCTGGCAGCAGATCTGCCTTCTGATCTGCGGATGCCTACCACTACAGTGACCACCAAAGACCGGAAATTGTCCGTTGCCTTGAATCGAGCAGTGCAGGGGGCCATGGAAGCCCTTGGGCAATACAAGTTAGAAATACAGAGAATTATGGTGGCCGATACGAAGGAGCCTGTTTTGGTGGACAATACCCCAAGAACTCTACAGGCAAGTGTTTTGGGAGCAGTATCGGGTACACTTTTCGTACTTTTTATGCTGTTTTGTTGTTATTGTATGAGGGAAGGAATCTGGGTGCCGGAGACCTTTACCTTTCGGTTCAAGATTCCTATGTTGGGAGCGGTTGCAGCTTCTGAAACGACTCTTTTGGAGGCAGATGCAGCTAATCTGACATATCATTTTCGAGGCAAAAAGCAAATCGCAGTGACAGCGGCAGATCCACAGCTGGATCTGAAAGCAGTGACCAAGTGTCTGCCGGTGATACCGGACTTAGCGTATGTGTGCATCCCAAATTTTGAACAGGTGCCTCAGGCAGCAGAATGCCTAAGGAAAGCAGATGGTATCCTGCTTATTGTGGAAGCCGGAATGAATGGCGGCAGGAGGATCATGCACCTGTTAGAGAGCCTGAAGGTGCAGGATGTTCAGGTGACAGGAGCGCTTCTTTGGAATGCTGACAGAGTGCTTTTGGATATGTATTATTTTGGACAGCGAAAGGGATAAATGGAGGAAGGTCATGACACTGGAATTGCTGGTATCAGCCATGAATAAGGAGCCGCTTACACTTGCAGAAGAAATGCAGATCGGCAGTGACGCTGTGATCGTAAGTCAGGGAGATCATTACGATTATCAGGAGCTTGCATATAAGGGAAACAATATTCGCTTTTTTGCCATGAACGAGCGAGGAGTGGGACTGAGCCGTAACACGGTATTGATGAGAGCCCGGGCAGATATCGGCTTGTTTGCAGATGAAGATATTGTGTATGTACCGGGGTATCAGGACATGGTGCTTGGGGCATTTGAGGAGCACCCGGATGCAGATATGCTGTTGTTCAATGTACAGGCTATGCCGGGAAGAGAGACCTACCATATATCAGAATTTGGCAGGGTCAGAAGATATAATTGCGGAAGGTATTCCACCTACAGCTGTGCTGTGAGGATGGAAGCTGTCATCAGGAGAAATATTACCTTTTCCCTGTTATTTGGTGGTGGTGCCAGATATAGTAATGGCGAGGATAGTCTGTTTATTCAGGAATGTATCCAAAAGGGGATGAAAGTATACAAGGTTCCAGTAGAAATCGGGAGAGAAAGAGTCAGAGAGTCCACATGGTTTACGGGATATAACAGAAAATTCTTTTTTGACAGAGGGGTCTTGTATCGTTACATGTATCGGCGCATGGCTAAGCCTTTGGCGCTGCGATTCTTGCTGGCACATAAAGAAACCATGTGTGGGGAGATTCCTCTAAGGGATGCCTTTTCCATTATGTGTGAAGGGATCAAAGAGGCTGACAGATAAGAGTATCTGATAAGGAGAAATGGGATGACAAAGGAATTAAAAGCCCCACTTTTTACTATTATTGTGGTGACCCTGAATCCAGGGGATAAACTGATGAAAACCATAGAGAGCATCCGCAGTCAGGTATGCTGCGATTATCAAGTGGTGGTGAAAGATGGCGGTTCCAAGGATGGTTCGCCGGACAGGCTTATGGCACTGAAGGAGCAGGAGCTTGGTAAAGCTGCACAAGTCGCCGATTTCTGGAATAGGCTGGAGATTTTCAGGGAGCCTGACAAAAGTATTTATGAAGGCATGAATCAGGCCACAAAGTATGCAAAAGGCCGTTATTTATATTTCTTAAACTGTGGTGATTACTTTTATGACGAGGGTGTACTGGACCGTCTAAAGCAGGAAATTCTGCGCCTAGAACAGAACGGACAGACCGGTGTACCGTCGATCATCTACGGCGACATCTATGATGCTATGCGTGACGTCAGGATTGCATCCAATCCCAAGATCAATGGTTTTGGTTGTTACCGGAATGTGCCGTGCCATCAGGCTTGCATCTACGATGTGTCCTTGTTTGCCCAGAGAGGATATGAGCCGAAGTATCGTGTCCGCGGTGATTATGAACATTTTCTCTGGTGTTTCTATGAGAAAAAAGCAAATATTGTATATGTTCCCATGGTGATTGCTTCCTACGAGGGTGGTGGCTTTTCTGAGACAGAAGAGAATCGCAAGCGCTCAGCTAAGGAACATAAAGAGATTACTGCAAAATATATGTCACGGTCTAAGTTACTACGGTATCGGGCGATTCTTCTTATAACTCTGGCCCCCCTTCGTACCAAAATGGCACAGAGTCCTGCTCTGGCGGGGCTGTACAATGGGGTAAAGGGTTTGGTGTATGGCAGGAAATAGGTTGAAGTGAATTGACAGTACAGGGGAAAGGATGGTGAAGGCAAAATGGCTGTATATCTGAGTCTTACGGTGGCTGTGGTGCTGCTTGGCATGTTGCTTGGCAAGCAGGAATATATACAATATCATACAGGGCCGGTGACCCGCCGGGAGGCCTTTCGCATCGGAGTGGCAGTGATGATCTTCATTCTGCTCACTTCTGTATCGGCATGCCGTATTGCAGTGGGGAATGACTACTGGGTATACCGCTTTCAGTTCAATCTGATCATGCAGCAGCGTACGGTTTCCTATGAGATGGGATTCAATGCGGTGGTATGGATCATGCAGACCTTGTTTGGATATGACAATTATCTGCCGGTGTTTGCAGTGTTTTCCATTCTTACGTGCTTCTTTTTTGTGAAAGCCATGTATGACCAAGGGAGCTGGTTTGCAGGGACGGTTTTCCTGCTGATGACCGGAGGATATTATTTCTCCAGTCTGAATTCTGTTCGATATTATCTGGTTCTGGCCATAGCCATGTATAGTATGAAATATGTGCTTCAGGGCAGATATGCCATGTTTATCCTGTGGGTCGTGATCGCATCATTGTTTCACAAATCGGTGCTTCTGGTGATCCCTGTTTACCTGTTTGCGAAATTTTTAAGTGAGATCAAGTGGAAGAAATGGTATGGAGTGCTTGTGATCTTATTGGCTGTTTTGGCTGTATTGGGTGAGAATCTCTGGAGGAAGATTATCTTTTTCTTCTATCCCTTTTATGAAGGCTCGGCGTTTGATGTCAGGAACTTGTCCTGGGCCAATATTGCCAAGTGCGTGGGAACACTTTTACTGTGTGCCATTTGTTATCAACAGATACGAGAGAATAAAAGAATCAGATTTTATTTTTTTCTTAATGTGGGAGGATTGCTGTTATACACGTGTTGCTCCTTTATCCCGGAGATATCCAGGGTAGGATATTATCTGATCGTGTCCCAGATTTTCCTGCTGCCTGAGCTTCTCATGGGCATGAAAAAAGGCACTTTGCGTAACCTGTGTATCCTGGGAGTTGGTACAGCATTCCTTTTGTATTTTGCACTGTTTTTGCGTCAGGCATATGATGTGAATATCAGGCTGTTACCGTATTTGAACTGGTTGTTTGACTAAGAGTTTACTTAAGAAAATCTTGAGAGGAATAGAATGTCAATGAGAGTGTTGTGGATCTGTAATATTATGCTGCCTGCGGTGGCAAAGCATCTGAATCTGCCATCCAGCAATAAAGAGGGGTGGCTCACCGGTCTTGCATCAGTGATTCAGGAGCGTCGGGATGAAAATGACATAGAACTTGCGGTGGCCTTTCCCATGGGAGGTGCAGTGGCAGTTTCCCCATCGTCTCCAGCAACCATTTTGCCGGGAAGTGACGATACAGTGTGTAGTGGCGAAGCACTTCTTTCAGGGAAAAGCCTGCGATACTATGGTTTTTATGAAGACACTGCTCATCCCCAGAAATATGATGTGGAATTGGAAGGGCGACTGAAAAAAATTATGGACGACTTTCAACCGGATGTGATACACTGTTTTGGCACAGAGTTTGGTCATACCTTGGCCGCGTCAAGGGTCTGCCCGGACAAAAAGAGACTGCTCATTGGCATTCAGGGATTGTGTTCTGTGTATGCCGGAGCTTATATGGCCAATCTTCCGGTCAAAGTGATCCGTAGCGTGTCCTTTCGGGATGTTCTGAAGAGGGACAGTATGCTGAAACAGCAGAAGAAGTATGTGATCAGAGGCGAACGGGAGATAGAAGCCATCCGTAATGCAGGAAATATTACGGGGCGTACCCATTGGGATGCTTTTTACAGTGACTGTTGGAATGACTCTGCGGAATATTTTGTGATGAATGAGACGTTGCGCCCGGATTTCTATGATGACCGGTGGCAGCGAGAAAAGTGTGTACCTCACAGGATATTCGTAAGTCAGGGGGATTATCCCCTTAAGGGTCTGCACTATCTTTTGCTGGCTTTGCCGGCAATCCGCAGGAAGTATCCGGATGTGAAGGTGCATGTGGCCGGCAACAGCCTGGTGAATTACAGTACCTGGAAAGATAAGATCAAGATATCCGCATACGGAAAGTATCTGCGCAGAATCATGGCTCAAAATGAGCTTCAGGACGTGGTCACTTTCCTGGGAAGTCTGACCGGGGCGCAGATGAAAGAACAGTATCTGGAAGCAGGGTTGTTTCTGTGTTGCTCCAGTATGGAAAATTCCCCTAATTCTCTGGGTGAGGCCATGCTTCTGGGCGTTCCTTGTGTCAGTGCAGATGTGGGAGGTATCTCCAGCATTTTCAGGGATGGGCAGGATGGTATTCTGTTCAAAGGATTTGAGAGTCACACGGATTATAGAAAAGAAGAGAAGGAACTTTCGGACATCGTTAGGAACCTGGCGGAAGCAGTGATCAATATGTGGTCCAATGAGGAGGCATGTATGAAGTATTGCGAAAATGCAAGAAACCATGCCAAAAAGACCCATAACAAAGAAGAAAACTACAAGAGATTGACGGAAATCTATACAAAAATAGGAGCAAAATGAAAATTACATTCGTATCCAATTACATCAATCATCACCAGATACCGTTCAGTAATGCAATGTGTGCCTGGCCGGGCGTAGAATATACATTTATCCAGACCCAGCCCATGGAGGAAGAACGTGTCCGTATGGGATGGAAGCAGCAGGATGACCTGCCATATCTGAAGCTTTATTACCGGGAACCGGAAAGCTGTAAGGCATTGATCGCAGAAAGTGATGTTGTGATATTCGGTGGCTGTGAGGAAGAAGCTTATATTACAGAAAGGTTAAAATGCGGTAAGCCGGTGATCCGATACAGTGAGAGACTTTACAAAGAAGGTCAGTGGAAAGCCATTTCCCCCAGAGGCTTGTGGAAAAAATACCACGACCACGTCAAATACAGAAATGCGCAGGTCTACCTGCTCTGTTCCGGTGCTTATGTGGCTGATGATTTTCACATCATCAGGGCATATCCTGACAAAATGTTTCGCTGGGGATATTTCCCTGAGACAAAGCACTATGATGTGGATCAGTTGATGGCAGGCAAGGGAATCGGTGAAAACAAAAGGATTTCTATCCTGTGGGCAGCCAGAATGATAGACTGGAAACACCCGGAACTTGTGGTGCAGACGGCCCATTATCTGAAGCAGAAGGGCATCAAGTTTCACCTTACCATGGCTGGCGGTGGAGAGATGGAAGAAGAAGTCCACAGACTGGCCGAAACCCTTCAGGTGACAGACTGCATGTCCTTTCCGGGCTTCTGTACACCCGGACAGGTGCGTGTTATGATGGAACAGGCTGACATCTATCTGGTTACCAGCGACCGTGGGGAAGGCTGGGGAGCAGTTGTAAATGAAGCCATGAACAGCGGCTGTGCAGTGGTGGCTGACCATATGATCGGGGCTGTGCCCTATCTGATCCGTCATAAAGAAAACGGTCTGATCTATGAGGATAAAGACAGCAGCCAGTTGTTCGAACTTACCGCATGGCTGGCTCAGGACAGAAGCCGCTGCAGAAAGCTGGGAGAACAGGCATACCGTACCATTACCAAAGAGTGGAATCCTGAGAATGCGGCTGCCTGCCTGATGGAGCTGATTGAAAATCTTAAGCTGGATACCGGTGATAGAGCAGGCAATAACTCGGTTTCCATGATCACACCATCCGGCCCTTGTTCCCCGGCACCCATAATCCGGGAAAGGAAAATGTATAGATATCTCACAAAGGAGAGGCAATGAGTAAAATAACAGAAAATCAACCATTGATCAGTGTGATTGTACCGGTTTACAATACATTGAAATATTTGCCCAGATGTGTGGCATCTATCACAAACCAAACTTGGAAGAACCTGGAGATTGTTCTGGTGGATGACGGTTCCACAGACGGCACCGGTGTCCTGTGCGATGAGCTGGCAAGGAAAGATTTCAGGATCAAAGTGTACCATAAAAGAAACGGTGGTTCTTCCACAGCACGCAATCTGGGAATTGAGAAAGCCGCAGGTGCTTACCTGGGATTTGTGGACAGTGATGATTATATAGAGCCCGATATGTATGAAAGACTGATGGAGGCTGTCTTAAAGTACGATGCACCCATGGTACAGATCGGTAGAAATGAGGTAGACCAAGGAGGGAGGGCTCTCCCTGACATCTGCATACCGCCAAAGGAGACAGAATGTATTGACAGAGAGTCTTTTCTCAAATCCCTTTTACTGCACCAAGGAGATTGTTCCTTCTGCACCAAGCTGATTCGCAGAGATTGTTTTGCAGAGAGAAGATTCCCCAGAGGGGTGTTGAATGAAGATTTTTATCTGCTCATTCATATGTTAAACGACATCGACCAAGTGGTTTCCCTGCCGGGATATGGATATCATGTGTTCTATCGGATGGGCAGCAATACCCGTAAGGAGAATAATGACGGCTTCTCCAGAGTGTTTGCTGACAGCGTGGACAATGCCGACATGGTGCTTTCCATGGTGAAGGAACAGTATCCTCAGCTTGTGGAGGTGGCCTATCGTTTTGGCGTATTTCAGCGGTTAGAATATCTGCTGCATATTCCCATTGGGCAGATGAACGAGGACAATGATCAGTACCGGGAGATTGTGGAATGGCTTCGCAGTCACCGGGGGATGGCTATGAAGAATCCGTTTTTAACAGTCAAAAACAAGGTGTATCTCACATTGTTTGTGTTGGCACCTAAGGAAGTACGAACAATTCACAAGTTTTTGCGAAGGTTATAAATCTGAGGAAGGGTAAGGAAGTAAAGGGTTTGAAAGATTACACAGTAACAAAGCAATTGCATCGGTTGGATGAGCGCTCTCTGTGGTGGACCGGACTGGTTTTTCTGGCTATCACATTCTTTCCCTACCTGTTACTTGGTCAGGGGAGTGTATTTGAGATTCATGACCAACTGGATGAGACACTACTGACTTATGTGCTGAATGCCAGACACCTTATGGATGGTGCCGAGTTTTTTCCGGAGATCCTGGGAGGTATCCATGCCAGCGGCATGCAGCCATCGGCCATCTTGTTTATCCCGCTGTACAGGATTTTTACACCTTTTGTGGCGTTTATGGTGCAGTACCTGATTGTCTGTGGCTGTGGATTCTTTGGAATGTATGCCTGCACCAGAGAACTGACCGGCAGCAGTATTCTGGCGGTTGTGACGGCAGCCTGTTTTGCACTTTTGCCGATTCAACCAATATACGGTCTATCGGTTTGGGGCGTTCCGCTTTTATTATACGCGTATCTGTGCCTGAACCGGAAGAAACGGTTGATTGGAAGCTACCTGTTGATCCTGTTGTTTGGGCTTACCACCCATCTGGTTCTGATCGGATATGTGGTGCTCAGCTTCTGGGCTCTTAGTGTTGTGTGGCAGATTTGGCGAAAGAAGATTAATAAGTGGAATATAGGTGGATTGGTATTTTTGACCGGAACTTACGTGGCAGTGAATCACAGCCTGTTTCTGGAATTGGTCCTGGGACAAAGTGATTATGTCAGTCATAGGGAGGAACTGGTCAACAATGCTTATCCCTTCTTTGACACAGTCTGGGATGTGTTTGTAAATGGTTCCCAGCATGCAGTATCTTTGCATAAATATTTGATTCTGCCGATTGTGGCTTTGTTACTCATAGAAGGAAGCCGATATCGGAAGCTTGACAGTCAGGAAAAGATGCGTTTTCTGGCTGCTGTGGGAATTTTCGCTGTGCTTGCAGGGATTGCCGTGATATTCGGATTGGGCAGGTCACAGTGGGTGGTGGATATTAAGAACCAAATGAGTGGTTTCTTACGTTATTTTCAGATAGAGCGTTATTATTGGCTGTATCCCACACTTTGGTATCTTGATTTTGCCCTTGTATTCAGTATATGGTGGAAGAGAAAGGGCAGTTGGCAGATTACGTTGGTGAAGTATCTGGTGCTTTTACTCCTGTTGCTGCCTACGCTGAACCTGATCAAGCCCAGATCTTATTTTTACCAGAATGTGAATCAGTATAATAATGGCTCCGGCATTACCGGATATATCTCCTGGGAGAGCTATTATGCTGAGGACTTGATGAGTGACATTGAAAATACCATCGGGCGTGACATGAGTACGTACCGTGTAGCACACTTAGGGATCAGTCCGGCGCCTTCTCTGATGCACGGTTTTTATACAGTGGATGGTTATTCCAATAATTATCCGTTGGAATATAAGCATAAGTTTCGACGGGTCATTGCTGATGAGCTTTTGAAAAGTGAGGAGACCAGGCTGTATTTTGACCGGTGGGGTAGCCGCTGTTACCTGTTTAATGGCGCTTCCGGCACATATTGGAATATATCCAAGTATGATAAGGTGCAATATGAGCAGCTGGATTTTGATATGGAGGCATTGAAAGATCTGGGCTGTGAGTACTTATTTTCCGGGGGAGAGATCCTCTGTGCCGAGGAACTGGGACTTGAGTTTATGGGGTATTTTGAGACACAGAAGAGTTATTGGGGGATATGGCTGTACGCTGTGAGGTGACGCCCTAGTGACGTTCAGCTCGCGCCCATTTTATCCGAATATCGTCTCAGGCTGAACTGTAATGGTAAAATTTGAAGGTAGCATTATAAGGGAAACTGTGTTACTATGCTGATTGGAATGGTGATACTATGAAGAATTTAAATGATGTGAGAATAGGTATCCTGAAGATACCGGTGACCAGGATTGTATTATTAATATTGTCAGATATGTTTGCTATTTTGTTGGCATCCATGCTTAGTCTCTATGTGCGTTTTGAGTTTCAATTCATGGACGTACCCAGAGCTTTCTGGGTAGCTGCGCTGGAGGCTTATTTTCCCAATGTGTTGATCACATTGATCATATTTAATATTTTCAGGCTGTATAACAGTGTCTGGCGTT
>JAZQGM010000137.1:0-4921 GCA_045540075.1 Acetatifactor sp.
AAGGAGAAGGTAGACGTTTCTATTACAGGTAACTCTACTAACCCTACAAGATTCCAGCATCCAGTTGCAGGAACTTACAAGAAAGAGTGTATCGAGCAGGGTAAGAAGTACTTCTCAGTAGCATCAGGTGGTGGTACAGGACGTACACTTCATCCAGACAACATGGCAGCAGGTCCTGCTTCTTACGGTATGACCGATACCATGGGACGTATGCACTCTGACGCTCAGTTTGCAGGCTCCTCTTCTGTTCCTGCTCATGTAGAAATGATGGGTCTGATCGGTGCAGGTAACAACCCTATGGTTGGTATGACTGTTGCTGTTGCTGTTTCTATTCAAGAAGCTGCTGAAGCCGGAAGATTTTAATTAATTTATGCTAATAAAAGCCTTATTGCTTGACAATAGGGCTTTTTCTTTAGAAAGTAGGTAAACCCATGAAAAAGTTGATATTGGGGTTGTTTTCCCTTTTCTGTTTATGTGTAATAATGTCTCTGCCGTTGAAAGCTCACGCAACCAATACATATGTTTCTTTATTTGTAGACTGTGATGGCGGCACTTGTCACACAACAAACAGTTTCGATTTGATTTCCGGGGAAAACAGAGCTTTGGTGGGAAGTACAGTATCTTCTGTCTACAATTTTGACGAAGACCCAACAGCTATTGACAAAGATTTTATCGGTTGGTACGTTTACAACAAAACGAACAATACCCAGATTCCCGGAACAGGCTTATTAACCACCGCACAAGTAAATAATTATATCATACCCAATCACAATATAAAATTTGTAGCTCAATGGACTAACAGAGTCGGGTATCCGGTTAAAAACATTACTTATGCTGCTTTTTTAAATGGAGTTGGCGATCCTTGCTATGATGTCAAGATTACCTTGATCAATAATGGAATTTCTTATAGCGGCTATGGTTTTGTATCTATTCCTGAATCTATTTACAATACATGGACCGGTAATATTGATGTAATCTGGGAGCCCTTAAATGGCCACTTTATCATGGCAGACGGAAAATGGGATTCCCAGACTTTTAGTTACACATCTACCTTAAGTTCGTTTAAAAAGGAGAAAAGCTTATACTGTTCTGCAAACACAACAAACAAAGGTGCAGAGTTCATTTCTCCCAGAAGGAAGGTCCATGACTGGTATTATCAGGCCAGTTTTGTTTCTCCTGATGTTTCTGTTTTAAGTACCAAGCAAGCCGGGCAGGTAATTAGTAACTCTGCTATTGTTCCAGCAAATTATACTGTGGAAACAGAAATTTATCAATCCGGAAGCATATATGATTCGGCTGTCAATGCTGCCCTTTCCACCTATGGTACAAGCAATGTGGTAGTTGTTGACATGACCCTGAAAGATAATAGCAACACACCGGTAACACAGTTAAGCGATTATGTGGATGTCAGGGTTGATATTCCGGGCAATTATACCATTCAACCGGGAAATACCATTATCGTGTACTATCTTAATGATAACGGTACCCTGGAAAAATGTGAAACAGCCTATTATTCTGACGATCCCAACAATAGATATGTAACATTTCAAACCAATCATTTCAGTGTATATGTTTTAGTGGAATCACCCATTGTTGTAGAAAAAGAACCGGAAAACCAACCGGAACCAACACAGAAAGAAAGCACAAATTCAACCAAGGAAACTGAGAAAGAAACTGTTGATTCAACGGAAGAAAACACAGAAGAAACAATACAAGCAACCAAAGAAATCAATGAAAATATATCAAATATGCAGGTTCCGACCAAGGAACAAAACGATATTTCAAAAAGCGAAGATAACCATCCCAAACATGAACCTAGTTTCGTTTTTATTGTTGTCGCAGGTTTGTTTTTAATCATAATCGCAGGATTGTTTATTGCTTTGAAGAAGAATAAAAACATTAAATAGAACGAATGGGCTGTCGATTTCCGACTGCCCATTTTTACAAATATTATTTTTTTAAGATAACATTGTCCTGTGTTTTATAAATGCTGTTTGCGGGAATGACACCTCTGACACAGGATGTAGGATAGACATTGCTGTCTCTTCCAATTACCGTACCGGGATTCAGAACGCTGTTGCAGCCTACCTCAACCCGATCACCCAGCATGGCACCTACTTTCTTAAGACCGGTTTCCATGTGGATACCCTGCCCTTTTATGACTACCAGCGTCTTGTCACTCTTTACGTTGGAAGTGATGGAGCCGGCCCCCATATGTGCCTTGTAACCAAGAACACTGTCGCCTACATAGTTGTAGTGTGGAACCTGGACTTTGTTAAAAAGTACCACGTTCTTCAGCTCGGTAGAGTTACCAACTACTGCCCCTTTACCGATGATTGCGCTTCCTCTGATAAATGCGCAATGTCTTACCTCTGCTTCTTCATCTACGATCAGAGGACCATTCAGACATGCTGTAGGTGCGATTTTAGCACTCTTGGCTATCCAGATATTCTCACCACGCTCCTCATAGATATCTTTTGGAAGGGTTTTGCCAAGTGAAATAATAAAATCCTTGATATTGGGAAGCACTTCCCATGCATAGTTTACATCTTTAAAGAGATCTTTTGCAATGGTCTCTTCCAGATCATACATATCCTTTATGAAAATACTCATCTTTGTCTCCTCTTTCACTCTTATTTCTTATAAAATGCTTCCGTTGCCTGAAACTGACCGTAAAGCATACCTTGATTGTTCAACTGTTTCACAATGTTTGTACGTCTGGCCACAAAATCACCCAATTTCTGCATATATTCCTCAGAAGTAATGCTTCCCTGTGCTACCTGAGTCAGACCTTTCTCCCAACTGGCAGTTAGTGCAGGATCCAAAAGTGGCCGGATAGAACTGTTGACCACGTCATAGATCATTTCACCCATCTGGGTAGGAGTGAGCACCTGTGTCTTTTGATTCAGTGCCAGATACTCTATATTTACCAATTTTTTCAGGATCTCTGCACGGGTAGCACTGGTACCGATGCCACTGCCTTTGATCTGGGCACGTAGCTCCTCGTCTTCAATGAACTGACCTGCATTTTCCATGGTCAATATAATACTTCCTGATGTGTAGCGCTTAGGCGGAGAGGTCTCTCCTTCTTTGATCTCATAGCTATCCAATTCCAGTGTGTCACCTTTTTTCAACTTCTTCAGACTTTCCAATAAGACAGCGTCACACTTGATGTCCTCTTCTTTTCCGTTATCAGCATGCCCGCTCTCTTCCGCTTTGTTCTTCTGAAAGAACGAATAAGCGGTCACAGGCAGGTAGCCTTCTTCTAATAACACCTTGAAATTTGCAAAGAAGCGTTCTTCTTTTATTTTTATGCAAAGTGATACTTTCTGATACACAGCAGGAGCAAAAAAGATGCTCAAAAATCTTCTGGTGATCACCTCATATACCTTGGCACTGGTGGGTGGCAGGGATGGCAGATTATTCAGGCCTTGACCGGTAGGGATAATGGCATAGTGGTCCGTGATCTGCTTGTCATTGACATAACGGGTCTTTGCAATATTTTTGTAACTACCCTGTTCTAAAACCATGGAAGCAAAATTGCTAACAGGTATAAAAGAACGCAGACCTGCGATGTTCTTGTAGATTTCTTTGGCCACAGCCGTAGAAAGCACTCTGGCATCAGTACGTGGATAAGTAACCATCTTCTTTTCGTAAAGTTCCTGAACAATACGCAGGGTCTCGTCAGGACTGATCTTAAATAGTCTGGAGCATTCATTCTGAAGCTCTGCCAGATTATATAAAAGGGGAGGATTCTTATTCTCCTTCTTACGCTCCACACTCTCTACCACAGGTAGCGCAACAGGTTTTTGACTTAAATAGTCAATCAAATTTTGTGCATCTTCTCTATTCTTAAAGCCATTTTCCTTATAAAGTACCGGGGAGGCAAAATATTTAGAACCTTCTACAGCCTTCCACTCTCCGCTGAATCCTTTTTCCTGAAGCTTAAAATTGCCTAATACACGGTAAAAGGGAGTCTTCACAAAGTTCCTGATCTCACGTTCTCTGTTTACAATCATTCCAAGCACACAGGTCATTACACGGCCTACGGAGATCACTGCTTTATCACGTTTTAAATAATCTTTCACATGACGGCCATACTTTAGTGTAAGCACTCGTGAAAAATTAATTCCCATCAGATAATCTTCCTTGGCACGCAGATAAGCAGCTGCACTTAACGCATCATATTCTGACAGATCCTTGGCTTCTCTAATACCACGAAGGATTTCATCCTCTGTCTGGGAGTCGATCCAGACGCGTTTGCGCTGTTTTCCTTTCACACCTGCCATCTGTTCTACCAAGCGGTAAATGTACTCTCCTTCTCTTCCAGAGTCGGTACAAACATAGATGGTCTCCACATCAGGGCGATTCAATAGGCTACTAACAATTTGAAATTGCTTTCTCACATTGTCTATAACCTCGTATTTAAATTCTCTCGGAATAAAAGGTATGGTATCAAAGCTCCATCTGCGCAGCCTTTCATCATATACTTCCGGATAACTCATGGTTACCAGATGTCCAACACACCATGTTACAACCGTGTCACCAGATTCGATATACCCGTCACGGGATCCACCGCTTATTTTCAAAGCTTTGGCAAATTCCTTCGCCACGCTTGGTTTTTCTGCAATAAATAAGTTTTTTCCCACGAAAACCTTCCTCTTAACTGCAAGAGAGAAAGAAGTGATTCTTTCTCTCTTAAGATGCAATCTATAACCTATTTACGAGTGATATAACCCTGTGCCTTCAAAAGCTCTGCACAAAGGATAGCACCACCTGCGGCACCACGAACGGTGTTATGAGACAGACCGATGAATTTCCAATCATATACAGAATCCTCGCGGATACGGCCTACACTGACACCCATACCATTCTCATAATCCACATCCAGTTTTACCTGAGGTCTGTTGTCCTCTTCCAG
>JAZQGM010000138.1:0-33957 GCA_045540075.1 Acetatifactor sp.
GTCTTCTTCTCAGGGTTCACTACAATATCGATTCTGGCTTTGAATCCGTCCGGCAGAGTATACTCTCCCATCATATCCAGCTTCTTTAACTTTGTTACGGCATCACATCCGTTGGATACCAGCTCTCTGTAGAAAATGTCGTGATCAGAATATAACCACTTTTTGATAATCGGAAAAATGTTTTCACTATTGATAGATAAGCTACCGCTCTTAGCTGCCATTTTAACCACATCCTTTTCTTTATATATTTGATGACACTCACTGTCTCATTAGCAGTTATAGTTTATCTCTTTCATTCTAAAATGTCAAGAGCAAATTAGCACTCATTTAATGCGAGTGCTAATAATCATTCAAAATCCCAGTATTTATGCGGTTTTGCGGATTTCTAAAATTTTTGTAAAATGTGTTCGGTATACACATCAAAAAAATCCGAAGTAGTCACTTGACTATCATGGATCAGTGTGATCTCACTCCACAACTCCTCATTCAGTTGTTTGACCAACGTAGCCACGAAAGCATTGTATTCCTCGCCAAAGGCCTTATTCCTCCTCTTCTCTACGATCTTAATCTTGTTGGCATCCGTCTCCTCCCTGTCAAAGGTAGTGATACACTTGATAATATGGTAGCCGGATTCACTTTCCACCACGCCACTGATACCATTGGTTTCCAATCCGAACGCAGCCTCTTCAAATGCCTGATCCATCTGACCTTTTCCAAAAGAATAAGTGATGGTATCATCTTCACTATACTGGGCAGCAAGCTCCTCAAAGTCATATTCACCACTTACAGCTTTTGCCTGTATCTCTGCTGCTTTCTCATAAGCCTTTGTCTTGTCATGGGTCGAATAGGACACTCTTTGACCTTCCTCGTCCAAATTGTAAGTCTTTATCAGAATGTGCTGTACTGTTATGATCCGGGCTTCATCATCACTGATCTCCGGATTTATGTCCTGAATGATCAACTGATAGATTTTTTCTGCCAGTGCATACTCCCGATACAACTCGCAGATGGTGTCCAGTGTGACACCCATAAGTGTAATCTCCTTCTCATTTAAGGAGCCAAAATACACTTTGGCAGCCGCTTCCACCATAGCCTCTTCCTGTTCAGTCAGCTGTATCTGTCGTTCCTTCGCCATCAAGTACATAGTTTTGATCTGGGCAATCTTGGCCAATACCGTTTCCTTTACATTTTCTTCCAAGGTTACTCCCTTATGCTCCGTATTCCAGATTTCCCTGCCATATACCTCTTCATACTGGTTCTGTGTGTTGGTCAGGTAGACCATCAACTCCTCTTTCTTACAGATTTCATCCTCGATCCGAAACACCTCATCCTTACCTGTCCCTGTGGTAAATACAACTTTGGTTCCACTTCCTTCTTTCCCACAGGCTGCAAACATGACCACACAAAACACTACCAATATAAAAGTTATTAATAATAATTTCTTTCTTGCTCTGATCATTTCTTTCCTTCCTAACGAACCACTTTCACCGTACTTCCTGTCGGTGTACGTTCCACCACAAGCTGTTTGTCAATACGCTCTGACAGCTCCGGCACATGAGAAATAATACCGATAAGCCTATTCTTTTCCACAAGACTCATCAGCGTCTCACAGGCCTGATCCAGAGACTCACTGTCCAGCGCCCCAAAGCCTTCATCAATAAACAGTGTATCTACCCGGATACCACCGCTCATGGCCTGAATCACGTCGCTCATGCCCAATGCAAGCGCTAATGATGCTTTGAAAGACTCACCACCCGACAAGGTTCTGACAGAACGATACTTCCCAGTGTAATGATCCATAACTTGAATTTCCAGATTGTCTTTCACACGACCGTCTCCTACCTGCCCTACTCTGGACATCTCATAGCGCCCTGATGTCATCTTTCTGAATCTAAGATTAGCCGCACACAATATTTCTTCGAAATATCCGGCCAGAACATACTGTTCAAAGACCAGCTTTCCTGAGTTATTACCGCATGCCATGTTCTCCAGATCTTTGACATAGCCATACTCTTTTTCTTTCTCCTCCATCAGCTCCTGCCCAGACTGCATCAGCCACCTGGTCTTACGGACATCTATCAGATGCCTGTTCCAGTTCTTCTGACCTTCCAATGCCGACTTTCTCAATTGCCTGAGCCGATTCAGCTCTTCTTCAGGTGCAGTCAGATCCCGCACTGTGGTGCTTTTGACAGAAGCCTTCAGATGTTCATATAACTCACGGTTTGCCGCTTCTTTCCTGTGGTATTCTCTGATATCCTTATCCAGAGCTTCCCTATCCTCTCTTGTCATTTTAGACCGCTCATATTCTACTTTACTGCGAAAACCGTATTGTGTCAATGCTTCCCGGAATAATAACGCGTCATCTTTTTCCTGCTGTATGCATAACACCTCTCCTGCTTTCAACACAGCCAATTGACGCTCCTTCTCTTCCAATAAAGTCTGAATCTCATGAAAACGGATCATTTCCTTTTGGAATCTATTTTGGGCTTGGATAGAAGACGGCATTGACAGATATTCCTGCACCACTTTACTTCTTTGTTTTCTCAAAAACTGCTCTTTTTCTTTGACAAGCTTTGCCAGGTTATCCAGATTCTCATGCAATATATTAAGCTGTGTCTTTACTTCTATGACCTTTTCATAATGCTTCCTTGCATCCTTAAGCGCCATATCCCATTGCTTCTTTAATGCAGCCAGTTCCTCTTTCGTAACTGATTCTTCCCGCACATTGGCTGGAGCGGGATGATTCACAGAACCGCAGACCGGACAAGGTTCTCCTTCCCGAAGCATACTCACAGCCAGCCCGATGGCAGACAATTTCTGTCGTCTGTCGCTCTCTTCATATTGGTGTTGACAGTGAATACTCTTATTTTCCTTCTCGAGATAATCCTTCTGTCCTTTCAAGAAACTTGTTTCTTTATTCTTACGGGCGTACTCCATCTGTTGCTGTTCTCTTAAATCAATTTCCAGGTCTACCATTACCTTTAGGACCGCCTCTATCTGCTCCCTCTTGTCAGCTACAGGCGTAAGTGCTCTCTTCTCCTGTGTAAGTGCCTCACGCTCCGCAAGCAAAACCTTCTGTTCTTCTCTATTGCTCAAAACCGCCTGTGCACTTTGCTGTGCCTTTGATTCCGCAACCTCTGCCAGACCTGCATTCACAGCCTTTTTCAAAAGCCGTTCTTTCTCGGCGTATTCCTTCGAAAGACTTAAGAATACTTCCCGCTCTTCAGAAACCTTTCGGAATTGTTCAATTCTGCGATTATCCTCTTTCCACTTAGTCAAACGCTTGGTTAGAAGCTCCGCTGCCTTTTCAGTTTCTTCATAGGTCTGCTTGGCCTTCCTCTCTTCCATGACTGCCTCATTCTCCATGGCTTCCATACAGTTTCTTACTTCCGCATAATTCCAATATACAGCCTGTGTCAAAGTCCTCAGCTGTTCCTTAATCTCCTGTCTAAAGTCTGACGCTTCAAGCCCTACCGTCAATACACGAATGTCCTCTTCCAGCTTATGCTTCTGCCCCATCACCTGAGCATACAGTTTTCTAGCCCGATTCCCCAGAGAAAGTGTAAATCGGTCATAAACACCGGTTCCGAAGAGTTCCCGAAATATCCGGGTCTTATCCTTGGGAGGCGCCGTCAATAGCCTTGCGAATTCTCCCTGAGCAATCATAGAAATCTGCTTAAACTGACTATAGTCAAGTGCCAGCACTTCCAGAAGCTTGGCATTCACTTCCCTTACTCCTTCAATCACAGTGCCGTCATCACACTTCAGAACAGCATTCTCCTTCTCTTCTACAGAACCACCGCTTCCTTTTCCACGCTTCTTCGGACGTAGATACTTGGGATTTCTGACAATCTCATACTTTTGACCGCCATGCTCCATCACAAGCTCCACAAAGGTCGGTGTATCCTCCGAGGCAAAATCACTTCTGACACTGCCGCGTTCTTTATCACGCACCTCTCCACTCAATGAGCCATATAATGCATAGGTCATAGCATCAAACAAAGTGGTCTTACCTGCACCGGTGGGTCCGGTGATCAGGAAAAGTCCCTGCCCATTAAATGTCTCAAAATCAATCGTAATTTTATCTCGATACGGTCCCCAGCCGCACAATACCAGTTTGATCGGTCTCATTCGCTCTCTGCCTCCCTTGCAGCCTCCTCCACATAGTACCTTCTAGCTTCATCCAACGGTTCCCCTTTCAGCATTTCATAAAAGTCACTAAAAAGCTCCACAGTACTTTTCCGCTTTCCGGTTAATCTGCTTTCATATTCGGTCTCTGCAAAAGACTGATTCTTGTCCAATATTATTTGAAGCACATTGGGATAAACACTTCGAAGTGTTCCTAAAGGATCCAGCAACTCCTCCGTGTCTGTCAACGTCACTTGTAGGTAATCTTCTACGGAAGATGTTTGCGCTGCTGCCATCAGATCTGCCAGCCTTCCCCTGATACACCTCATCTCACGTACAGGAGTTAATAATTTTCTCTGAACCTTCACAGCACCTTGTCCATCTATATCCACAAGATTCACACCCTTCTCCTGAAGTGCCTCAGAAAAAGAATATTTCACCGGAGAACCACAATAATATACATTGCCCTGCCCGATACACTGAGGCTTGTGAATATGTCCCAGTGCAACATAAGAAAAATTCTGAAACAAAGATGCCGGAACATTGTCCAGTCCTCCCACATTGATCGCCGTCTCTGAATCCGACAGCTGAGGCTCCTCACCCTGCTCTCCTGTCACAAAATAATGTGTCACAAGCACATACCTGTCTGAAACAGCAAGCCCTTCCTCCACACAAGAGACCAACATCGGTACTCCGGATAGCATCTTCTCCACTGCTTCCGCACTTGTCTGAGCCTCAGCCACTGCCGGCTTCACAAATGGCATACAGATAAAATGTACCTTCCCCCATTCATCTGTTAATAGCACATCCTTCAACTGACCATCATAAGGGCCTGCTATATACAGCCCCTGATGCTCAAGAATCCTATCTGCAAACGCCACTCTCTCCCCACAGTCATGATTTCCACTGATCATGATCACAGGTATCCCTGCCTTTGCCAGACTTGTAAGAAAGTCATCCAGAACACATACTGCATCGACAGAAGGTACCGCTCTGTCATACACGTCCCCTGCTATGATCAATGCATCCACCTTCTCAGACAACGCTATATCATAGATCTGCTCAAGCGCATGCTTCTGTTCTTCCAACATAGATAACTCGAACAGTTTCTTTCCAATATGCAAATCACTCGTGTGTAAAAACCTCATCTCGTCCTCCGTCAGGATAATCCTGTATTGCCTCTGCAATCATGTCCAGATCGATCTCCAACCTTCCCTGATAAATTCCTACCGGTATCTTCCCATGTAAGCCATATAATGCAGGCCAGGCATCATTTTCAAAATCATACACCAACAGCTTCTTTTTATCAGGGTCAATGATCCAATACTCCCTCACTCCGGCCACTGCATACTTTGACGTCTTGGTCAGGGAATCCTTACGCTTCGTAGATTTAGAAAGCACCTCCAGCACAAAATCAGGTGCCCCCATAATTCCCCAGCTTTTAATCTTGCTCTTGTCACATATCACAAGCACATCCGGCTGCACCATTGTCTTATTATCACAGTCCAAACGCACGTCTACAGGAGCAATTCTGGCAATACACTCCCCTTTACTATGTCTTATAAAATTGGCAATTTGTAAGTAAACTTCTCCCGCCACACCCTGATGAACAAAAGAAGAGGAACTCATATCATAGATCACACCATCGATCAATTCCACCCGACGCTCGTCCGGCAGTGCGTAGTAGTCTTCAATCGTATAATCCCCCTGTTTCTTTGCAGCCCTGTAAAGGGCACTCTCTTCCACACCGCTACCCTTATCATCATCCAAATAGTATGACACCTTCTTCTCTCGAAAAGCAGCTTCCAATGCCTGTAGAGTAGCATATCTGGGTGACTGTGTCTCGCCACTGAATATCTTCTGTACAGTTCCCAATGGCACACCGGACTTCTCTGCAATCTGTTCATATGTATAGCCCCTTGCCTTCTTGATTTCTCTCATTTCTTCCACCGTCATAATGCATCCTCCTTTAACATTCCTTCTGCCTTTTATAAATCATAACACACATCTTTCCATTTTTCAACCTTCTTTCCATTTTTTAACCGTTTTCTTTCCATAACAGTTCATCCTTTTATCGTCTCTGAGGGAGCGCCCGCATATGAGCAAAAAGGAGCGGCGAAGCAGCGGAGAGCCACTTAGGGGCGGTTTTGCGAATGAGCGCAGCTTAACATCACTAGGACGCCAAAAAAGCTTCAAACACCCACTTACGGGCATCTGAAGCTTTTAGTATATATTGGTCGCAAACCAATCTCTTATTTAATTACATGAATCCATCCTTCAGGAGCAGGTATTCTACCCATCTGGATACCGGTCAGAGTATCATACAGTTTCTTGGTAGTGGGACCCATTTCTGTCATGCCACTGGGCAGGCAGATTTCTTTACCATGATCTACAATCTTTCCTACAGGGGAAATAACTGCTGCAGTACCACACAGACCACACTCAGCAAAATCTTTCAACTCTTCTACATATACTTCTCTCTCTTCTACTTCAAGACCCAGATACTCTTTCGCCACATACAGAAGACTTCTTCTGGTAATAGAAGGCAGAATGGTGGAAGACTTAGGAGTTACTACTTTGTTATCCTTCGTCACGAACAGGAAGTTGGCACCGCCGGTCTCTTCCACTTTGGTTCTGGTCTTGGAATCCAAGTACATATTCTCATCATAACCCTGATGATGTGCATCTACGATAGCATGCAGGCTCATCGCATAGTTCAGTCCTGCTTTGATATGGCCTGTACCATTTGGCGCCGCACGGTCAAAGTCACTGACACGAATGGTCAGAGGCTTCACGCCGCCCTTGAAGTAAGGACCTACAGGGGTAGCAAAAATACGGAACTGATACTCATCCGCAGGTTTTACACCGATCACAGGGTTAGTGCCGAACATATATGGACGCAGATACAAAGTTGCACCACTTCCATAAGGAGGTACATATGCTGCATTGGCAGCTACTACCTGTGTCACTGCATCGATGAATCTCTCCTTGGGGAACACTGGCATCTCCAATCTGGCAGCAGAATCCATCATACGATCTGCATTCAGATCAGGACGGAAGGTTACGATACGTCCGTCCTCTGTGGTATATGCTTTCAGTCCCTCAAAGACAGTCTGTGCATACTGCAGTACACCTGCACATTCACTTAAGACTACATTGGCATCTTCTGTGAGAACACCCTCATCCCATGTACCGTTTTTAAAATTAGATACATATCTTTTGTCAGTCTGAACGTATCCGAAGCCCAGATTGCCCCAATCAATATTTTTCTTTTCCATTGGTATACCCTCTTTCCTGGATAATCTATTTTTTTCTATTATGTGCCTTTCCCAACAAAATGTCAAGAAAAATTATGCTTTTCGCTCATACTTCAAAAATTGATAAGCGATATCAAAATACGTCTGCTCATCGCTGTCGGCTGTAATATGCCATTCCTCATCCTGATCCAGGTTGGGGAAGTAGGTGTCAGCCTCGTAAGTGCGGTCAATCTTGGTAATGTGTGCCACATTGCAATAAGGCAACATCTGACGATATACACTTTCGCCTCCTATAATATAGATATCTTCATCATTATATTTCTTCAGTTCCTCCAGCAGTTCTTGAATAGAGTGAACAATGATCGCATCTTTTACATGGTATTTACGATCGGTAGTCAATATAATATTCGTACGGTTTTTGAGAGGCTGCCCCTGAGGAAAAGTTTCAAGGGTCTTGCGGCCAAGTACCACTACCTTGCCGGTGGTTTCCTCACGAAAATGTTTGTGATCATTGGGGATTCGGACTAACAACTCATTTTTGTTACCGATAGCCCAGTTATTATCTACTGCTACGATTAGATTCATGTTTTTCTCCTTTACATTTAGACGCCTTAGTGACGTTCAGCACGCGCCCATTCGCAAAATCGCCCCTTCTCGGGGCTCCCCGCTGCTTCGCAGCTCCCTTTTGTTCATAAACGGGACGCTCCCTCAGAGACGATACACGGTTGAAAATTCGTACAAGCACGATTTTCATCCGCATATCGTCTCTGGCTGAACTGTTACATTTAGATTGCAATAGGTATATCTGTGATCTGAGGGCCTGTCTCATAACTGTCCACTCGCACATCATTTCTGGTAAATTCATAAAAGTCATGGACATCCGGATTCAGCCAGAATGTAGGGGCAGGCTTCGGCTCTCTGCTAATGAGTTCCTTAATCACCGGAATATGTCTGTCATAAATATGGGCATCGGCGATCACGTGTACCAGTTCCCCGACTTTCATATCACAGACCTGCGCCAGCATATGCACCAGCACTGCATACTGTACCACATTCCAGTTGTTGGCAGCCAACACATCTTGGGAACGCTGATTCAGCACAGCATTCAGAGTCAACTTGTCTTCACCCTTTTTCTGGGTTACATTAAAGGTCATACTATATGCGCAAGGATACAGGTTCATCTCGTGCAAGTCCTGATGCACGTAGATATTGGTCATGATCCTGCGGCTGAAAGGATTATGTTTCAAGTCATAGATCACGCGATCCACCTGATCCATCATCCCTTCTTTATACTGATGCTTCACCCCCAACTGGTAGCCATAGGCTTTGCCGATGGAGCCATCCGGATCTGCCCACTCATCCCAAATGTGACTATGCAAATCATTTATGTTATTGGACTTTTGCTGCCAGATCCATAGAATCTCATCCGTTGCAGATTTCAGGGCTGTCCTGCGCAGTGTCATGATGGGGAATTCTTTTGACAGATCATAACGGTTTACAACACCGAATTTTTTGATTGTATACGCGGGCGTTCCGTCCGGCCAATGAGGCCGGACCTTCTCTCCTTCCGTACTGGTTCCGTTTTCCAATATATCCTTGCACATATGAATAAAAATCTGGTCTGCTAAGCTCATCTTACATTATCCTTCCCTGTGTGGTATTTTAATACTTCTCGATCTTATCACAAATTGCGTGAATCTGGTCTGTAAACTTCGCCATATCTTTGTTGGCCAGACCGTCATTTCTTTGAATGATTGCAAGCAATCTCTGTCCGGCTGCAAGAAATCTCGCATAAACTCCGGAAGCAATTTTTGCTTTCTTCTTTAAAGGAATGGGTTCTGCCTCGTATTCCAGTTTACCACTGATCAGGTTAAACTGTGTGCCGCTATAAGGAGCATAGGCCGCAAGACCATACTCAACCTTCAAACACTCCGCAAAAGATAAACAAACGCGGTCTTCCCCGTGTACCACAAAGACCTTTCTGGGCTTTTCTTCAAATCCGGTGATCCATTCGATCAAGCCATCCTTATCTGCATGGCCACTTAGGCCTGTTAACTGCCTGATCTTAGCCCGCACTTCGATAGGCTCGCCAAACAGTTTTACTTCTTCTGCCCCTTCTATGATGGTTCTGCCCAAGGTTCCCACAGACTGATAGCCCACAAACAGAATCGTACACTCAGGTCTCCAGAGATTGTGCTTCAAATGATGCCTGATGCGGCCTGCCTCACACATACCGGAGGCAGAGATGATCACCTTCGGTGTCTCATCAAAATTGATGGCCTTGGACTCATCACTGGTAATAGAAAGCTTCAAACCGGCAAATCCAATAGGATTGATATTGGCTTTCACAAGCTCCATGGCTTCCTCATCAAAGCACTCCCACCTATTTTCCTTAAAAATACCGGTAGCCTCCACAGCCATGGGGCTGTCGACATATACCGGGAAGTCTTCATGTCCCTTCACCAGCTTCTCCACCTTGATCCTGCGCAGAAAATATAGAAGCTCCTGAGTTCTTCCCACCGCAAAGGAAGGGATCACCACATTGCCGCCCTTATCAAAGGTCTCCTGCAGGATACTGGAAAGCTCCCGGACGTAGTCTCCCTTACTCTGGGGGTGATATCTGTCACCATAGGTAGACTCCATCACCACATAGTCTGCTTCTTTAGTGGGCTTGGGATCCCTCAAAAGCGGCTGATTCTTATTACCGATATCCCCGGAAAAAACAATTTTTCTAGTGGTGCCATCTTCAGTCAGCCACACTTCAATGCTGGCTGAACCAAGCAAGTGACCAATATCCGTAAAACGAATCTTCACCCCATCACACACCTCTACCATATCTCCATAACCACAGGAAACAATCCGCTTGATAATTCCTTCCGCATCCTCCATGGTAAATAACGGTTCATGAGGCTCCACATTGGAACTTCTCTTGGCCTTACGGTTCTTCCACTCTGCCTCCATGGTCTGGATATGGGCACAGTCACGAAGCATGATACCACACAAGTCTGATGAAGCTTCTGTGGTAAATACCTGTCCTCTGAATCCTCTGGCATACAGAAGCGGCAACATTCCCGAATGGTCTACGTGTGCGTGGGTCAGAAATACATAATCTACCAATGCCTCATCCACTGGGAGCTGCGCGTTCTCAAAGGTATTGATTCCCTGCTCCATGCCATAGTCTATCAGGATATTCTTCCCATTTACCTCAAGATAATGACAACTTCCTGTTACTTCATGTGCTGCTCCGACAAATATGAGTTTCATACACATACCCCTTTCTGTCTTTTTACTTTAGTCTATTCATAGTCATATCATATTGACATTATTTACCTTACTTTTCTGTTAATTCTATTGTATTATGACTTGGCTTCAGATGCAAGAGGAAATTTTATTAAAAAATCTTGCAGAAACTTAAAAGATGCTTTAAAATGGAAATATACATAATACTTGTCCTAAAGCAAACCACAAAGGAGTGGCCATGGAAGACTTTCATAAACAAAAATTTCACAGTATCCAGACATTGCGCGGTCTTGCCGCAATCATGGTCGTATTCGAACACATTCGTTTTATGGCATGCGGCGCTTTTGGTGTGGACATCTTCTTCTGCATCAGCGGCTTTATGATCATGTATACCACATACCACAGCACAGAAGGCTTCTTTCGAAAAAGGCTGATTCGAATTGTACCATTTTATTATTTGATGACGGCGTGCGTCTATCTGATGTTGGTAGTGTTTCCCTCTATGTTTGAAAATACCAGAGCTTCTTTGCCCCAACTATTAAAGAGTCTTTTATTTATTCCCTTTGATATTGGAAATGGAGTGATTCAGCCAATTGTGCGGATTGGATGGACTCTAAATTGTGAGATGTTTTTTTATCTGTTGTTCGGAATTTCTTTTCGAATCAGTCATAAATATCGTGGAATAATTTGTACAGTTATGCTGCTTGCCTGTATCGGGTTGGGCACCTTGCTTTCAGGCGGGAATACCTGGACAGGCGAAGTTCTTGTTGGCGAACATGGCATGGTTTCCCCGCTGCTTGCTCCGGTGTTTTTCTATGGGAATCCTGTGATGTTAGAGTTTGGACTTGGAATTCTGAGTTATTATGTGGTATCGGCACTTTATACACGAACGAAACAAACCGGTATACTTACCAACAAGCGAATCGGTATTCCTGTGCTTTCATTTTCCTTACTAATGTTCGCAGAGCTGATTGCATCCACATCTTATGTGAATATATTGGGATATCGGCGACTGCTGTACTGGGGGATTCCGGCCATGGTCATTTTTGTGAGCTTTCTGGTGGCTGGCTATTCGCTGAGAATGCCAAAATACAGTGTCCGACTGGGAGATATCAGCTTCTCCTTATATTTGATTCACTATTACCCCATCATGTTTCTGGACAGAAAAGTTTTCGACTTTTCTGCATTAACCTTGCGATCCGCAATCGGTGCTATCATAGGGATATTGATTGTCATGGCACTTGCTTATGTATCCTGGTATGTCCTAGAAAAGAAATTGACCGGCTGGCTTCGCATGAAGCTATTTCCGGTCAGATAATGTGTGAATTATCTGAACTTTCCAGAAAAAGAAGTACAATTTTACCTATTGACATTTAGCAATTTTTATAGTATAGTATTATTTGTCCGATGCGGAATAAGTCGGTATAGAATAATGGTTATGCACGAGTGGCTCAGTGGTGGAGTATCGCCTTGCCAAGGCGAGGGTCGCGGGTTCGAATCCCGTCTCGTGCTTTTTTTATGCCTCAAATACTACAGTATTTGAGGCTTTTGTATTCACAACCCATTACTTCTTAACCTTATCCGCATACTTAATCCGATATATCCTCTTTAACGAATCATCAACTCTCTCCTCTGAAATCACACCCTCTTTCACAGCCTGTAGCACACCATTGTATGCCTGTTTGAAGTCATCAGGCATCAAAATCATATCACAGCCTGCTTTCAGTGCTGTAATCGCAGCCTGATCTGACTCGTAATATTTTGAGATAGCTGACATATTCATGGCATCTGTAATAATCACACCATCAAAGCCCAGTTCTTTTCGCAAAATGTCTGTTATGATGATAGAGGACAAGGAGCTGGGCGTATTATCTCCTACCAGAGATGGTGCTGCCATATGCCCCACCATGACCATATTTGCTCCTGCATCAATACCCGCCTGAAAGACTTTAAATTCATCAGCACGAAATTCTTCTGCGCTTCTGTTGCTGACCGCAATTCCATCATGGGTATCCTGCACAGTACTGCCAATTCCCGGAAAATGCTTCAGACAGGCAGTCACTCCCTGTTCTTCCAGCCCCAACATCATAGATGTGACAAACGGTGCCACCAAAGTCCCATCAGTACCATACGACCTGCTTGCCATAACACTGTTATCCACATTGGCAATATCTGCAACCGGTGCAAAATCCAGATCAAATCCCAAATTTGTCAAGTAATTACCTATCGTACTCCCTGCTACATATGCATTATTAGAATCACCTGTCTGACTAATCTTCTGAGCCGAATCCACTTTCGAAGCCAAACCACTACCGGCAATCCTGCTAACACTGCCACCTTCTTCATCCACACCAATAAATAATGGATACCTGGAGAATGATCTTGTGTTACTGGTCATCTTCTTTAACTGATCTGCCGACTGGATATTTTTTGCAAAATATACAATTCCTCCTACAGCATATTTATTCAGCGCCTCTTTCGTACCATCTCCTGCCAATACTGCAGTAGTAACCCCCGTGATCGCCTCAGGCGTCACAATGAAAAGCCCGGCCACTTTATCCTCCAAAGGCATCACATCAATAGTTGCCTTCACCATCTTCTCCAGAAGTTCCTCCGGCGTAGGTTCAATCACCTCCGTGGTCGATTCCAAAACAATAGGTTCCTCTGATTGCAATAGATGCTCCAACTTCTCCTGACTTGACTGTAACTGACTCTGAGCATTATTCTCCTTTTGTTTCTCACTATATTCCTTTACTCCCAGAATCACACCCACAGCTGCTGCCACGATCACCAAAAATAATATTAAATAAGCCAAAACCTGATTCCTTTGGCGCCTTCTTCTCCTGCTTTCTCTTCTGTCCATGTCCAAATGATCTCTATATCCCATTTTCTCTTCCTTCTATCAACCTTCTTTTACCGTACATATATTTATTTTATCATAATTCAAGGGGATTGCGCTACTGAAAATATATAGATTTATTAAATATTAAGAATTCTGCCAAAAAATGGCATAATATTAGAGCGTATCAATTTCTATCAAATCGATACGCTCTTTCAGACTTCGTTATTCAATGGCCTATTCCTCTCTTTCCTTCTTCCATTTTTACCCTTTTTCTTTTTTTGTCCTTTTCCACATCTTCTACTTGTACTCGGTACTGTAACGCCTTTCCTATTGCTTATCTGTTCGTCTCGTTACTTATTATGTGTGCCGGACTTTCTTCTGATTATATTTTTGTTGTATTTAATTTTTCTTATATTAAATTTTTAATTGTAATCCTTTTAGATTTTTCTATATCGGGTTTTACAGTTACTATTTATTACTCATCTATATTAAATTAGTAATAATGGAAGAATGATAATTTTCCGGTTGAACCTTTTATAGGTTCTCATTTCATTGGGTAGTTCAACTTAATTTTTTGGTGGACTGTACCTCTCTTTCTTTACTATTTTCACCTTTCCTTAGTGAATGTTCTCTGTTTTTCTCTTGTTTTGTTTTGTTGATTTTATTATACACAACTCCCGCCATTTTGTCAACACATTTTTTAAAATTTTTCAAAATTTTTTCACTTTTATTTTTTGTCCATATATTTAACATTCTACGTTTGCTTTTTACTCAAATATTCTGAATATTGATTCTTGTACATAAGTGGCAAGCAGTTCCATTAAACAGGGCAGAATTCAACTACCCTGTCTAATGGAACTGCTTGCCGCTGCCCCTCTGGTCTCCCGGTTCCTCACCGGCTACACAATTTCTCTACATCTCTGTAACCACAAAAATATCATAAATCGCCTTAATAGCCGCTTCAAAATCTTCATTAGCCACACCAATAATTATATTCAACTCTGAAGATCCCTGATCGATCATCTTCACATTAATATCACTGTGAGACAACGCAGAGAAAAGCCTTCCCGCAGTACCTCTGGTAGACTTCATTCCACGTCCTACTACTGCGATCAGAGCCAGATCAGATTCAATATCGATCATATCCGGATTAGCCAGACGATGGAGACCTGCAACCACCTTCTGCTCTTTATGCATGAATTCATCCTGATGCACAAACACAGTCAGGGTATCAATGCCAGACGGCATATGTTCAAAGGAAATACCATTCTCTTCAAATGCCTGTAATACTTTTCTTCCAAAACCGATCTCGGAATTCATCATATCTTTTTCAATATTGATAGAACAGAAACCCTTCTTACCGGCGATACCGGTAATCACATATTTAGACTTCTGGCATGTACTTCCCACGATCCAGGTACCTTTATCTTCAGGCGCATTCGTATTACGGATATTGATGGGAATGCCCTCCTGACGTACAGGGAAGATAGCATCTTCATGCAGTACGGTAGCACCCATATAAGCCAGTTCTCTCAGTTCTTTGTAAGTGATCACCTCAATAACCTCAGGATTATTGATAATACGGGGATCCGCGATCAAAAAGCCTGATACGTCTGTCCAGTTCTCATATACATCAGCCTTAACAGCCTTTGCCACGATAGAACCTGTGATATCAGAACCGCCTCTGGAGAAGGTCTTCACCGTTCCGTCATCCATTGCACCATAAAAACCGGGAATTACAGCCTTGTCACACTTTGCCAATCTTGCAGACAGTACCTTATTGGTCTTCTCTGCATTAAACTCTCCATTATCATAGAAGAATACTACTTCTGCTGCATCCACAAATTCATATCCCAAATACTCTGCCATGATAATACCATTTAAGAATTCACCTCTGGAAGCCGCATAATTGCTTCCTGCTTTCTCTTTAAAGTTCTTTCCAATAACTGCAAATTCATTATCCAGTGAAAGATCCAGCTTTAACCCATCGATGATCTCCTGATATCTTTCCTTGATTTTGGCAAGGTCTGCACTAAAATCCTCACCTGCCTCCGCCAAAGCGTAGCAGGCATATAACATATCTGTAACTTTAATATCCTTTGAAAACCTTTTTCCCGGTGCAGAAGGCACTACAAATCTTCTGTCTGCCTCAGCTCGAATAATATTTCCCACTTTTTCAAATTGTTCTGCGCTGGCAAGTGAGCTGCCTCCAAATTTAACTACTTTAGACATTTCTTTCACTCCTTAAAAACTTTATTCTTCTATTTGTAACAAACGATCGATCAATTTATGTCCCTCTGCTACCAGATTCCCACTGGCACGCCCATCTTCCTCATTGTAGCTTAAAGTACTCTTTAATGGTGCCGTACTGTCATACAGCATATAAGGCACGTTATCGCTTGTGTGAGTCCTCACGCTGATGGGTGTAGGGTGATCCGGAAGCACCAACAGTCTGAAATCTTCACCTGCTGCCTCCATTTTCTCCACCACCGGTCCAATTATCCGCTCATCCAGGTACTCTATAGCCTTTACTTTGCGTTCCACGCTTCCCTGATGCCCCATTTCATCGGGCGCCTCCACGTGAATATAAGTAAAATCATATCCGTCCTGTGTCACAGCCTTTACTGCCGCTTCCACTTTGCCTTCATAATTGGTATGTAATCCACCATTGGCTCCCTCTACCAAAGCCACACCCATACCGGCACCTACTGCAATTCCTTTCAGCAGATCCACTGCCGATACCATCATACCCTTCTTACCTGTCTTCTCTTCAAAGGAATATAACATGGGCTTGGTTCCTGCCCCCCAGAACCAACAGCAATTGGCCGGATTCAGTCCCTGCTTCTTGCGCTCTATGTTAATAGGATGATTCACCAGAAGCTCGTAGCTTCTCTCCATCATCTTGTAAAGCATCTCATCCTTCGGCAGATACTGCCCAATAACGCGTCCAAGTACATCGTGAGGCGGTGTCAGCTCCACCACCTGACCTTTATCCCAGATCAGACAATGACGATAGCTTGTACCTACATAAAACTGGTAAGTCTCATTGGCAAGCTCCTTTGCCACTTCCTGCAAAAGTACTGCGCAGTCTTCTGTACTGATTTCAGACGAGCTGTGGTCAATAATGGTCTTCTCTTCAAAAGGTCCGTCTTCCTCCGAAATAGTCACTATATTGCAACGAAGAGCAATATCTGTATCCCTCATAGGTACACCGATACTTAATGCCTCCAAGGGTGAACGCCCCGAATAATATTTCACCGGATCATATCCCATCACTGACAGATTGGCCGTATCAGATCCCGGCTTCATTCCTTCAGGAATGGTGTGCACCATTCCGACCTCTGATAATTTACTGAGACGATCCATATTAGGTGTCTTTGCATAAGCAAGAGGAGTCTTCCCGCCAAGCTCTGCAATGGGCTCATCCGCCATACCGTCTCCCAGAACTACTATATACTTCATGGTCATTTCCCTGCTTTCCTAATTTTATCTACAAGGTTCACTGCGTTTTAATCTCCAAGACGAATCTTACCCAATAAAGCATCTCCCAATGCTTGAGCTTTTACAGCGAACTCCTTTTCCTTCATATTTGCAGTCACATAACCTGCATCCGCACTACGACCGGCATCTACCGTCTCACCGCCCGGGAATGCAGCCTTCACACCTTCCAATGCTTCTGCCTTCACTCTTATGAAAAAGCGTCTCTCCACTTCCCCTACATCTGCCAGCGCAGCTTCCTCTGCGTCCCACAGACAGGGAATGGTCTTACCCTGATTCCTTGCACAGTCCACCACGTCACCTACTACTGCGCTGGCTGTAGGCAACTTACCGGCACCTTTTCCGTAGTACATGGAGTCCCCAAGCATATTTCCCCTAACCAAAATGGCGTTAAATACATCATTTACCATGTAAAGAGGATTCTCGCTGCTGATCATGAAAGGAGCCACCATGACCAAATTTTTCTCACCCATGCTGCGGCTTACGCCCAAAAGCTTGATGGATCTACCAATAGCTTGGGCATATACAAAATCAGCTGCCGTAATTTTGGTGATTCCTTCTGTGTATACTTTTTCAGAATTTACAGTCTTACCCAACATCAAAGAAGAAAGAATGGAGATCTTACGGCAGGCATCATGGCCTTCCACGTCAGCCTCCGGATTGCGCTCTGCATAACCCTTCTCCTGAGCCTCTTTCAGCACATCTTCAAAATCTGCGCCTTCCTTTTCCATTTTACTCAGAATATAATTGGTGGTTCCGTTCAGGATACCTGTGATCTTCTCTACTTTTTCAGCTGTCAGTGCACTATTCAGAGGACGGATAATAGGGATACCGCCGCCTACACTGGCCTCAAACAAATAATTGCAACCTCGCTCTTTGGCAAGGGCAAGGAGCTCAGGTCCATGTTTTGCCACTAATTCCTTATTAGAAGTGCAGACACTCTTACCTCTTTCCAAGGCTGTTCTGGTAAACTGATAAGCAGCTCCTACACCCCCCATCACTTCACATACAATCCCTACGGAATCATCCTCCATGATCACACTCACATCATGCACCAGCTTGCTCTCATAAGGATCTCCCGGGAAGGTGCGCAGATCCAGAATATACTTTACCTCAATCTGTTCGCCTACTCTCTTACTGATCAGCTCCTTATTACTCTCAATAACCTCTACTACACCGCTTCCCACTGTGCCGTATCCTAAAACTGCTACGTTAATCATCTTTTTCTCCTCTATTCTTTTGATTATTCAGGCAACCGCCTGTACTCATTCTTTCGCCAATATCTTAACGCGGCGTACGCCCTTCTGCCCTTCCATCTGTTCGATCATCTTAGAAATATCTCCCGTCGTTTGCAATATCTGCACACTCAAACTTAAGGACGCTATCCCATTGATCGGAATACTCTGATGGATCGTCAGAATATTGGCCTGATAATCCGCGATCGTCTTCAGTACGTCCGACAACAGTCCCGGCTCATCATCCATATCGAATGTAAGCGTGATCGTCGTTCCCGGCGAATTATCGTGGAACTGAAAAATATCATCCTTATACTTGTAGAAGGAACTACGACTGATTCCAACCGTATCAACAGCTTCCTGAACCGTAGAAACCTTTTCTGATTCAAGGAGCCGCTTCACCTCTACCACCTTAAGAAGAACCTCCGGCACTGCTTTGCGCCGGACCACATAATACTTGGCTGCATCTCCCATTGGTACATCCTGCTTCCTTTTCCTGTTCATTGCTATTGTCAATGCTTAAACATCATCTGCAATGTTTTTCACTCACGGACACATGTTTGTCAACGAGGGATATTTTACCACAGTCTATTTAAAATTGCAAGGGGGAAAATTAAAATTGTTGAGGAAGGGAGGATAAGGACGAGTGACGCGGTGGGAGGGGAAGGGGAGTGTATGTCGGCACGCTCTCGCTCCGTGAAAAACGCAGCGGATGCTAAGTTCGAGGCGGGAACCAATGGTTCCCGCCTGACCTCGCTAAGCACCGGCGTTTTTCAAGGGCCTCTATACACTCCCCTCCCCCTCTCCCGCTGTTACTTGACTATCCCTTCAACAATATTGAATACTTTTATTGAATATGATGTTGTAATTGATACTATATTTTATTCTCTGGTAATATTGGACAACCTGTCATATAATTCTAAACTACTACTTCCACCAATATTCTAAAACAACGGATACTTATCCGTAAGTTGCTGAACAATGGCACGTGCTGCCGGAATTGCAGATTCGCCATCCTTAATCACCATTGCGATGGCCTCAGCAATTTTGTCCATATCCTCGGTGTTCATGCCTCTGGAGGTTACTGCCGGGGTTCCCAGGCGGATACCGCTGGTAACGAACGGAGACTGAGGATCATTGGGTATGGTGTTCTTGTTACAGGTAATGTGGGCAGCGTCTAAGAGCTTCTCCACATTTTTACCGGTGAGACCGTAGGTGGTCAGGTCTACCAGCATCAGGTGATTGTCTGTGCCACCGGATACGATCTTGATGCCTCTTGAGATCAGACCTTTGCTGAGAGCCTGAGCATTGTCTGCGACGGCCTGCTGGTAAGCCTTGAACTCGTCACTTAAGGCTTCCTTAAAGCATACTGCCTTGGCTGCGATCACATGCATCAGAGGGCCGCCCTGGATGCCGGGGAAGATAGCTTTGTTGAAGTTGTACTTCTCAGCAGCTTCCTTGTTGCACAGGATCAGGCCACCTCTGGGCCCGCGGAGTGTCTTGTGAGTAGTGGTGGTCACTACATCTGCGTAAGGAATGGGGCTTGGATGCAGTCCTGCAGCCACCAGACCGGCGATGTGAGCCATATCAACCATAAGTACTGCACCTACCTCATCTGCCACTTCACGGAACTTCTTGAAGTCAATGGTACGCGCATAAGCGGAAGCACCTGCGATGATCATCTTAGGCTTTGCTTCCAGTGCGATCTCACGCAGCTTATCATAATCGATGAAACCGTCATCATTTACACCATAAGGCACGATATTAAAATATTTACCGGACATATTCACCGGACTTCCGTGTGTCAGATGTCCGCCGTGATCCAGGTTCATACCCATAATGGTATCACCGGGCTTACAAACTGCAAACTGCACTGCCATATTGGCCTGAGCACCGGAATGAGGCTGTACATTGGCATAATCACAGCCAAACAGCTCCTTTGCTCTCTCGATAGCCAGATTCTCTACTACGTCTACACACTGGCATCCGCCATAATATCTTTTTCCCGGATATCCTTCCGCATATTTATTGGTCAGGGGGCTGCCCATAGCAGCCATCACTGCCTTACTTACCCAGTTCTCAGAAGCGATCAGCTCGATATGACTGTTCTGCCTCTCCTGCTCATCCACAATGGCCTGAGCAACTTCGGGGTCTACATTTCTTACATCATCCAAAGAATACATTGTCTTCCTCCTTATCGGTATCCTTACATTCTAAAGTTCTTGCTTTAATGCGGTGAACCATGAAAATCATTATAACATAGATTTGAGAGAATGCAAAGTAAAATTTTATGTTACTGTTCAGGATCTTATTCCGCGAGGCGTTTTGCGAAGCAAAATCCAGAAAAATTTCCAACTTTCCCTGAAACTGGGGATAGGATATTTTTACAAAGTGTGATAAAATGTTTATAAAAGAATGAGGCCGCTTTTTTCAAGCACTCACCTGCAAATGAATCGTAATCAACGAAAGAATGAGGTGTCCAATGTACCATATTATCATCAACCCCGCATCCCGATCCGGCAAAGGGCTGAAGCTGTGGAAAGAGATCGTAGAACCGGCTTTACATAAAGAAGGCGTCACTTACCGCTCCTATTTCTCCAGAGAGGCAGGTGATGTGGCACGTCTTGCCCATGAAATTACCCAAAATGTCACTCCCTGCGAGCATCAGACCATGATCATACTGGGTGGCGACGGCACAGTAAATGAAGCGTTGCAGGGTATGTCAGATCCTTCCCGTATCACCATCGGCTATATCCCCACCGGATCCAGCAATGACCTGGCAAGAGACTTAAAAATACCCAAGAATCCCTCTCTGGCTTTAGACCGCATCCTGCATTCCGGAACGGTGCATTCCATGGATATGGGCACCATCACATACCCGGACGGCGAGACAAGACGCTTTGCAGTGAGCTGCGGAATCGGTTTTGATGCCGCTGTCTGCGAAGAATCCATGCACTCTAAGATTAAGGCTTTCTGTAACAAGATCGGTCTCGGTAAGCTGACCTATCTGGGCATTGCCTTAAAACAACTGATCACTGCCCGCAAGGCTTCCTGTGAAATCGAGCTGGACGGCAAGGCACCTGTACACATTCATAATCTTCTCTGTATCGCCTGCATGAACCACCGCTATCAGGGAGGTGGTTTCAAATTCTGCCCGGATGCAGATGATAGTGACGGTATCATGAACCTTTGCGCCATAGGTGATATCCCCAAATTGATCGTGCTTCTGGCTCTGCCCACCGCTTTTGCCGGCAAACATTATATGTTCAAGGGCGTCACACCTTACCGTGCTACCCATATACACATCAAAGCCTCACAGCCACTCTGGGTTCATACAGACGGAGAGGTCACTAGACAAACCACCGAATTTACCGCACATTGCACCCCCGATGCTCTGCGCATTATATACTAAAGATTTTCTTAAGAATAATTAAGCTTTTAAAAAGTATCTTGCAAAATACCTATGACTTGGCTATACTATAACTATTCGAGGGAGGAATTACGAGCAAGTCGTGTATAGGCGGCTTGGCGTAACAACAATGAATAAAGTTTATAGGCGGAGTATGTTATGAAGAATATTAAGGCTTTTGTGACCACGTACAAGCATGGTTTCCTTGTATTGGGATATTTACCGATTTATTTAATATGGTTCTTCTACTTAGAAAAGACTGTAACCAGAAATTACACAGTGATCCACATGGCGATTGATGATCACATTCCATTCTGTGAATTGTTTATCATCCCATATTACCTCTGGTTCGCATATGTGGCTGCTGTCGTAATCTGCGTATTTTTTACCGATAAGACTGAATACTACAAGACATGTGCTTTTTTGTTTACCGGCATGACTGTCTTCCTAATCATATCCACACTGTGGCCCAACGGTCAGCATTTAAGACCTTTCACCATGCCCAGAGACAATATATTTACTCAGATGGTAGCAGGATTGTATCGCACCGATACCCCTACCAACATCTGGCCAAGCATCCATGTATACAATTCTCTGGGTGCTCACATTACTATTATGAAATGTAAGAAGCTTACACACAAGAAATGGCTCCGCGCAGGCTCATTATTACTGTCCACTTCCATTGTCTTGTCCACCGTATTCCTAAAACAACATTCCGTCTTCGACATGCTCACCGCTTTCGTCATGGCCTTCGGAATGTACGCACTTGTTTACCGCTACGACATTATCCTTGCATGTCGCAATAGACTAAGTGCTTATCGTAAACGCAAAGATAACGAGCCTCAACTTGGTTAAATCATATTAAGCACACGGTCTGACCATAGGTCAGGCCGTTTCTCCTGCAACTTAGTTAAACTTAAAAATCTTCTGCGCGATCCAATACCCTCCACTGGATATTTTTCTACCACTCTTCCCCGGCAAGTTCATAGCCTGCCCCAGCATACCATTCCGCAGTCTATGGTACAGCAACCCATCCTTACCCTTCAGGTAGTTCCACAGCTCCTTCTTCTTCTCCAGATTCTCTTCGGTTCCGGAGCGTATCGCCAGTATAGAAGAAATGGTAGTAATGATCTCAAGATAATTACGCATATACTTATAAAGCTTCTTATTCTTCAAAAGCATTTGCTTATGCTCCACAAAAAAATCTATCATGATCCTGTTCACCCTATACTGCTGATCGATTCTGGATATCATAATCTTCTCGTTAACGGACTGATCCTGTCTTCCTATGTAATAACGGTAGAAGTTCACATCCAGATAATACATATTTTTTACAAAAGGAAGGGGTTCAAACACGTATATGTTATCCACGTAGAAAGTATGCTCCGGCAAATGCAGTCCACAATCCTTCAGAAGTTTGGTGCGAAAGATTACTGAATGCATCAAGATATAATGTCCTTTCATAAAATGACCGCAATCACCCCATGTAAACATTTCATCCTGTGGCAGGGTATGGCGGTACTGAATGACCTTCTTACGCTTCTCCCCTTCCTTCTCATAGACATAGTTGCTGATCAACATATCCAGCACCTTGTCTCCACCGGCCATCTGGCGTAAGGTGTCCAGGATTTTCATATAAGCATCTTCTTTTACCCAGTCATCACTGTCCACCACTTTAAAATACAGCCCACTGGCATTGGCGATACCTGCATTTACCGCGGAACCGTGACCACCGTTCTCCTTGTGGATGGCCTTTACAATGGTGGGGAACTGTGCCGCATATTCGTCGGCAATCTCCGCCGTTCTGTCCTTGGTGGAGCCGTCATCCACGATCAAGATCTCCACATCCTCTCCTCCAAGTAACAATGAATCAATGCACTTATGCATATAGGCCTCTGAATTGTAGCATGGTACTGCTATAGATAAAAGCTTCATCTCTTTTAACTCCTTCCTATTATGTCAAGCTTTCAGTGACAACATCGTACTTCTCATTGCCTAATTTAATATTTAAATACCTTGTATAAGCCGAAAAAGCTGTGGGTACAGGATATTTCTCCTGGGTTTCCCATGGCTCAATGAACAGCCAGCGTGAAGTCTCTTCTGTCAGTGCTTTGGGTGCCAGCTCGTCCACACGGATCATGTACCCCTTCATATGCCATTCTTTATGTGTAAAAATATGCTTCGCTTCTTCCAGTGGCTGAATGCGCAAAGTACGAAGACCATTTGCAGCAAGATACGCTGTCACTTCCTCCACAGTCTTATAACCCTGCATGGAAGGAAATTCATACATTCCTGCCAAAAGCCCTTTGGCCTCCCTCTTTTTCAAAGCCGCCTTGTTCTCATCCCGAATGATCAGAATGGTCTTCTCCTCTATGGTACGCCCCTTCTTAGAAGCCTTCTTGGGATAATCCAGTTCACAACCTTGCCTATGTGCTTTACAGATGTCTGCCAAAGGGCATTCACTGCAATGAGGCGCGCCGTTAGGAATACACACACAGGCTCCAATCTCCATCATGGCCTGATTAAAATCCCCCGGCCTGTCCTTCGGTATCACTTGCAGCAGATCCTGCTCTACAGCCGTCTTCACCTTGGCATCTGTGATCAACCGCTCATCCATCCTGATACGTGAAACCACTCTCAGCACATTACCGTCCACTGCCGGCACCGGTCTGTGGCAGGCTATGGATGCGATAGCTCCGGCAGTGTAGCTGCCGATTCCCTTGAGCTTAAGCAATTCCTCATAAGTATCCGGCATCTTACCGCCATAATCTTCCATGATCTGAATGGCCGCCTTCTGCAGGTTACGGACTCTGTTATAATAACCAAGTCCTTCCCACAGCTTAAGCAGTGCTTCCTCCTCTGCCTCTGCCAAGGAAGCAATATCAGGCAGACGATTCATAAACCGTTCAAAGTAAGGCTTTACAGCCTCCACCCTGGTCTGCTGAAGCATAATCTCCGATACCCATACTCGGTAAGGCGTAGGTTCCTCCCTCCAGGGAAGAATCCGCCTGTTCTTATCATACCACGTTAAAAGCGGATTGGGAATCATTTTTAGCTCTCCAATCCTAAATTTTTCCTTAAGATGCACCGGAACAGGCCTGTTTAGGTCGAGACTGTCCGGTGTCACCAGACAATTATAAGCTAACACCTGCACCCCCTTCACCGCCGCTTCACAAAGTGCTTCGGCAAATTCCGGATGGGTATCCTCATTGGGTGTGAAATACTCAACCTCCTCCATCTGAATCACAAAAAGCACATACACCTGATAACCATCTTCTCTTGCTTTGACCAGCTCTCCCACATGCTTCACCGCACGCTCCGAAGGAGCATCAGGAAAACGGACCACACCATTTTCCTCCAGTGTGACCCCCTTTACCTCCATAAATATCCGCTCTGAAGAAGTCTCTATATAAAAATCAAATCTGGAATTGCCATAAACAGTCTCAGGCCTTACTGTCACCACATCCGGGAACAGGCCACCTGCCTTCAGCCACTCCTCCACCACCTTATTGGGTGCCTGAGAGTCCATATTGACTAACATCTCACCTTTTTTCACCCCGATCAGGTCATACCGGGTCTTCCTGTCCGGGTTATCACTTTTTTCCAAATAAACTTCTGCTCCCGGGATCAACAGTTCTTTGCACCTTCCGGTATTTTTAACATGTACAGTTTCCTTCTTGCCGTCTATGTTCACATAGGCAATGAACCTGTTAGGCCGTTCCAGAAATTCTCCCTGTACAATATGCTTGTATTTCATCTTTACTATGTTCTCTCTTTCTACTGCGGTACGGCACCCTGGCTACAGGTACCACGGAGGCTGCACCGTTTACATGTACCAACTGATCATCGAAGTAAATGTGTGCACCAAATGCTTTCAACACCTGCTGCTTACTGATGCCTCCCAGGAAAAAAGCTTCATCGATCTGTACGTTCCAAGATCTCAGTGTCCTGATCACCCGCTCATGGGCAGGGGCACACCTGGAAGTAACCAGCGCCGTCCGCACCTGATCACTGATCTGGGGATATTCTTCTCTAATCCGGGAAAGCTTGGTAAGGAATCTGGCAAACGGTCCCGGCTCCAAGGGAATATTGACATAGCGCTTCTCATTTTCCTCAAAAGCCTTTAATCCCTTTTGTTGAAAAATCTGCTCTGATTCCTCTGAAAAAAGAACAGCATCTCCATCAAAAGCTATCCGGATCTGACCGGTTTCCCGGAAAGGATAATTTATCGCATTCGCAACATGGGACACCGCAGTTACCGTCTCCACCTGCCCGTCACCCATCACTTCCGGCATACAGATAATCCCGGCTGCGATTCCATTATCCACAGCACACTGCACATCTGCCTCACAGGAAGACAGAAACAAATCCGTATGAAACGCATCCAGATAGGGTGCCAGACTGGATCCGCTCACAAAAGAAGCTCTGGATATGGCAAGCCCATAATGGGTTATGGAGTGGAAGATTCGAAGGGATACATCAGGGCAGTTATGAGACAACACGATGATCTCTACCTGTTCTCTGCCTATGGTTTCATTCAGACCAAGAAGCGCCTTCGCCAATCCGAAGCCCGGACCGGGCTTTAGGGGTTCTTTTTCCCGGGATATCTGATAACGCCGATAGGCTTCCACACCTTCTCTTTCAAAGATATCATTCTCCTTACGCATATCAAAAAGTGTTCTGGCTGAGATTCCTACTACCAGCTTATTTTCCAAAGGATACGACATAGCTGCTCCTTTCTCAGATTGGCAGCAATGTAGTCTAGCGCATACGGTTACACTCGTACTTTTCCAGTGTCAACAGACAGCCTTTTAATGCCTCATACCGTTCTTCTAATGCACCTTCGTTCACCTCGATATCACAGGCGATTGCCATGGTCGTGATCATCTCATCAGTGATTTTGTGATGAAGGGCAGCTAGTATGTTCAGACGCTGCTCATAGGTGTCTGCATCCAGAAATTCCAGGACCATGGGATCAAGGGTTAATTCTACAGTTTCTTCCGTGCCGGTCTCTTTCGTGCCTGTGGCTTCCGTGTCTGACTCAGTGGGTTTCATCACTGCTGTCTTTGTGTTATCAAAGTCGGCAACCTCGGTACTGTCAGATACAATGTTCACATTCTCCGGGCTGCATGCTTCGGGTTCCGGTTTGGACTCACGTTCCTGCCTGTGGCTTTCAGGGCCTTGCAGAGCGAAGCGGAATTTTTGTGTGACTTCTGGGTACTTGGTACGATCTACTCTGGATGTAAACATGGGTAACGGGCGGGCATATGTGCGGAAATCTCCGTATAAGGCCTGGTATATTACTAACTGTTCTCCGGTCTCAGAGTGCTCTGCGATTGCTACAATCTGATATAAATTTCCTTTAAAGTGTTTGTAGATTTCTTGGGGTCTGGGTATAAATGACATGGGTGCTCCTTTTCTGCCGGGCCTGGTTGAGGTTCGGCGGGGTTGGTGCTCTCGTGACGCTGCTTTGGCGGAACGAAAGTTCCGCCCGGCAGACTTTGAGTCTGCCGCATTTGCTTCGCAAATGGAAAGCAGCTGGGGAGGCGCGAGTCACTCGAAAGCCACGCACTTCGTGCTCTGCCGGGGATGCTGCCGTAGGCAGCATTCCCTTGCGGCTTCGCCGCGGGCTTTCTCGTTAGAGTGTCGGGTGAAATCAAATGCAGATGATGCTTCGCAGCATCTGCGCTTGATTTCCTGCCGACACTCTACATTATACCCATAAATCCTTTATTTGTCATGTGTTTCTTACTGATTTATGATAAGAAATTCATGGTAAATATCATTTTGCATAGTTATCGGAACGGCTGCCAATTGGATTTTTAAATCTTGGCGTTCTTTTTCTGTGAAACGGTCTATTGCAGCATGGTGTATGGTCGCCGTATAAGTTCGGGCTCCATCCGCATCCGTTACACTTGTCAGGGTAATTCCGCTGTTGTGGTAGCCCTGTTGTGCCAGGTAGTTGCGAAGGGCAGTGACATATTCCTTCTCCTTGTCCTTACGATATTCATCCTGTGCCTGCTCACTAATGTGGCTTTGGCTGACAACAGTTGCACTGATACAAAATGTTGCGATCAATACAAAAACAAATGTTACGGTAATAAATATTGCGGTCTTTTTCATGTAAGTCATCTTTGGTACTCCTTTTTCTCACTTGTTGATACAAGCATAACACTTATTACGTCCAATAAACACACCTCATAATGTTGCAATGCTAAAGCAAAAAAGAAACAACCATACGACAGATTGTTTCTTTTCTCTATATCATTATTCTTAATATATTATCTGGCTTACCTGATGATGTATGAGACATATTGGTGTATATAATCCAAGGTATATGTCTTTATACTTATGCAAAAAATAGCTTGTTCAAAGTCATAGGATCAATGTATTTACCATCTTTATACACTCGCATATTACCAGAAGCAACCTCATCAATCAGCATAACATTTCCAGCCGCATCATAACCAAATTCAAACTTGATGTCATACAATTCCAAACCCTTTTCAGCCAGATCATCAGCAACAATCTTGGTAATTGCCTGAGTCTGAGCTTTTAAGGAATCGTACTGTTCAGCAGACATAACGCCCAAATCTACCAGACCATCTTTTGTAACCAAAGGATCACCCAACGCATCGTTCTTAAATGTTGTTTCTACATAGTATGGTAAATCCTGACCTTCTGCACAGTACTGGTTATAGCGACGGAAGAAAGAACCTACTGCTTTGCGACGGCAGATTACTTCCAAACCTTTACCAAAAACCTTTGCAGGCAAAACTTCCATGGTAGTCTTGTCCAAATCAGCGGAAACATAGTGAGTACAAATACCGGCAGCATTAATCTTTTCAAAGTAATAGATAGACATACGCAGATTTACATCACCCACACCCTCAATTGTAAGACCTACAGCATTTTCACCCGGGTCAAAGACACCATCTTTTCCTGTGCAGTCATCCTTAAACAAAAGCAGACAGTTTCCGTTAGGCAATTCATAAACATTCTTAGTTTTACCAGTATATAAAAGTTTTAAATTTTCCATATAGATACTCCTCCTTCAAAAATATTCCATAGTTATTCGAATTCGATTGTTCCAATCGGTTTCGGTGTGACATCTAACATTACACGATTAATACCCTCTACCTCATGGGTAATGCGGTATGTAATATGATGAATTAACGGATATGGTATTTCCTCAATGGTAGCACTCATAGCATCTGTAGTATTCACCGCACGAATGATTGCTGCCCATCCTTCATAACGCTTTCCATCTTTCACACCAACACTTTTGAAATCAGGCACTGCGATAAAATACTGCCATACTTTTCCTGCCAATCCGTTTTTATCAAATTCTTCTCTCAGAATTGCATCTGCTTCTCTCAGCGCCTGCAGACGTTCGCGTGTAATTGCACCTAAGCAACGTACACCCAGGCCAGGACCCGGAAACGGCTGACGATATACCATATTATGAGGTAACCCAAGAGCTTCGCCAACTACACGAACCTCATCTTTAAACAATAATTTTACCGGCTCAACCAGTTCCATTTGCATATCTTCAGGCAAACCACCTACATTGTGGTGTGCTTTAACGCCGTCAGATTCTAAAATATCCGGATAAATAGTACCCTGCGCAAGAAAGTCAATTCCTTCTAACTTGGCAGCTTCCTCATCAAACACCTTGATAAATTCGCCGCCAATAATCTTACGTTTCTTTTCCGGTTCTGCCACGCCGGCAAGCAAATCTAAAAATCGGTCCGTAGCGTCGATATAAATAAGATTTGCATCCAAAGCTTTACCAAACACCTCAATAACCTGTTCACTTTCACCTTTACGCATCAGACCATGATTAACGTGAACACACACTAGTTGCTTGCCAATCGCTTTAATCAACAGCGCTGCAACAACGCTTGAGTCAACACCTCCTGACAGCGCTAACAATACTTTCTTGTTTCCTACCTGCGCACGGATTTCTGCAATCTGCTCCTCAATAAACTTCTGTGCAAGCTCAGGAGTGGTAATACGCTCCATGCTTTCAGGACGAATAATTTTTTCCATAGTTGCTCCTCCTTAATTATTCATTTGTGTAATTATCAAAATAACCCTGGATATAGACGATAGGAGTTCCCTTATCGCCGGAACCGGAAGTCAAATCGCAAAGGGAACCAATCAAATCTGTCAGGCGACGAGGTGTGGTTCCCTGAGAAACCATGTCCCCAACAAGCGAAGAACCATCTTTCTGCATGATTTTACTCTTAATTGCTTCCTGTAATTCTTTTCCGGAAAGAGTTGAAAAATCGTTATCTGCCAAATATTTTAATTTAAGTTCGTTTGGTGTACCCTCTAACCCAGATGTATATGCCGGAGAAACAACAGGATCTGCTAGTTCCCAAATCTTTCCGATTGGATCTTTAAATGCACCATCACCATATACCATAACCTCGATGTGTTTACCGGTAATATCAAGCAACTTTGACTGAATATCTTCCACCAGCTGCTGGCATTCTTCTCTTGGGAACAGCTTTACCGTATCTTCGGTTGCCTTGTTGGAGCCAAGCAAGCCATAACGGGCATTCCATCCGCTTCCATCAACGGATTCTGTCATAATTTCATCTAATCCAAACACTCTTTCAGCACCTGCAGCCTTCAACAAACGCTTTGTGCGGACACGAGTATGAATATCACAATTCAGCACATTCTTTGTATATTTTAAGATTGCACGACAGTCATTTGCGAAGATCACTTCTACTTCGGCCCCGCATTCACGAATCAGATTTGAGTAATATTCTACATAATCCACTCCGGTAAAAGTGTGTTTGATAGTACCAAACAACTCACGCCATTGTGCTTCTGTCAATACATCTGTATAAGGATTAATTCCCTTTTCATCCAGTAAATCAAAATTCACAAGATGGTTCCCAACTTCATCAGAAGGATAACTAAGCATCAGCACAACTTTCTTGCACCCTTTCGCTATACCGCGCAAGCAAACTGCAAAACGGTTTCTGCTGAGGATTGGGAATATAACACCAACCGTGTCATCCTCAAATTTATTGCGTACATCTGTCGCAATGTTGTCTACACTGGCATAATTACCTTGTGCACGAGCCACTATTGCCTCAGTCATACATACTACATCTCGATCTCTCGGAACAAGACCACCTACATTCATAGCTTCAACAATAGACCCTGTCACGATTTCTGCCAGATCATCTCCCTGACGAATAATCGGAGCACGAAGTCCCATTGAAACAGTTCCATACACTCTGCTCATAACGCTTCCTCCAACTGTTGACTTATTTTTCTGATACAACTATAATACATATATAACCATAAGTAAAATAGATGGTACTTACAACAGCAATAAGGAGAGCTTATATGAAAACAAAACTTGATTATTATCGCATGTTTTATGAAACTGCACGCTTCCATTCGTTTTCAACTGCAGCACAACACTTATACATTTCTCAGTCTGCCATTTCTCAATGTATGCATCAGCTTGAAAATGACCTTGGTGTTCAGCTTTTCGTAAGAACGAGACAAGGAGTATCTCTCACAAATGAAGGAAAACTTCTTTTTTTGAAGGTTGAAAATGCGATTAACTCAATAGAACAGGGTGAGAAGCAACTGGACAGAATTCGTCATCTTGAATCAGGTGAGCTTAAAATTGCTGCAGGAGATTCGATAACAACCCACTTTCTTCTGAAATATCTTGAAGAGTTTCATGCTTCCTATCCTGATATAAGAATAGAAATGGCAAATTCTTATTCTTCCCAGATGCTCTCTCTGGTAAAAGAGGGAAAGGCTGATCTTGCGTTTGTAAATATGCCTTTATCGGATGATGAGCTTATAATAGAGCCTTGCTTTGAAGTAAACGATATATTTGTATGTGGTCCTAATTTTAAGAATAAAACTTCGTATTCGTGGGAAGAATTGGCGGATTTACCGCTTATACTTCTTGAAAAAAACTCATTGTCACGCCGTTTTCTTGAAAAAAATTTCAAGAAAAAAAATCTATCTTTAAATCCGCAGATTGAAGTAGCAGTACATGATTTGCTGATCCGATTTGCTTCCATTCATCTTGGAGTTTCATGCGTTGTTGAAGAATTTTCAAAAGCGGAATTAAAAAAAGGGGTAATAAAAAAAATGACTCTTAACCCACCCCTTCCAAAAAGAAATATCGGCTGTGCATATTTGAAAAATGCACCGCTCTCTTATGCTGCAAAAGCATTTATAGATTTGATTAAGTGAAAATCAAAAAGAGAAATTATTTCCCCTTGCCAACCGACTCCTCATAGAAAAAGCGCCGCTCTGCGACGCCTTTTCTTCCGCTTATTTATTCACGACTTCACCAATCCACTACCTCTCCGCCGGAAACACCGACATGATCAATATCTCCACACTCATCACATCGTTCATACGCCCGGTTTTCACAGCTTCTTCCGCCTCCACACACTTCTTCACCGCTTCACGAAGATCCGCCATTCGAAATCTCCCTGCCTGAGTCACATATTTCCCCACCACGAACGGTGGCAGACCAATCTTGCTTCCCATGGCCTTATTATCAAAACCTTTGGCCTTCATCTCTTTCACCTGCAACAGCATATTACACTGTCTGGCGATTAGAAAGAGAATCCTCATAGGCGGCTCCTTTAAAGCAAGCAGATCATAATACAATTTCAAAGCATTCTGAAGCTGCCTGTCTGCTATGGCATTGATCATATCAAAAATATGATTGCTGATCCTGTTGGTACACACTGCTTCCACATCTGAAGCATCAACTACATCCCGCTCCATACAATAACAGATCAGCTTCTCCAACTCCATATGAATGTTGTCCATATCTGTGCCTGTCTTTTGCTGGAAAAGATTTACCGTACTTTCTGTAATGAGCTTACCCTCTTTTTTTAACGCCCCGGCGATCCATCTCTTCAGCGTATTTTCATCCTGTGCAGCAAATTCTACTACACAGCCACCGGACTGCACAGTCTTATACAGCTTACTGCGCTTGTCCACTTCACTCTCCGTGAATACAAAAAATGTGGTATCATTGGGCGCAGACAGATACTCAGCCATTTTCTCACCACCGGACTTAAAAAGCCCACTGTTTTCCACAAAAATCACCCTTCTGTCCGCAAAGAACGGTAACGTCTCAGCCAGATCGATGACCTCGCCTACATTCACATCCTTGCCCTCATAGAAGTGAACGTTCATAGTATCACCCTCCTGACACAGTGCGCCTTTCAACCTGTCACGATACTGCCTGCGAAGGTAGCGCTCTTCTCCATACAAGAGGTATACCTGTTTGAAATTACCTGTTTTAATATCCTCATTAATACGCTGCATTGTTTTTCCTTATCTGTTTCTATATAATACGATTGTGTTATGCTTTGTTAATATTGTATCACCTCTACCTTCTAAAAGCAACTTGAACTAATGATAATTTTCACTTGACTTTACAACCATTATAGTAATATTACCTTTTTCAATGTTTAAATCCATATATCTCAACCTCTCTCCCTATTTTAACTGTAATTGCCCCACATTGTGGCGTAGTTAATACCTCACTCCCCACTTCATCCAATCTTTGTATAATTTCCTCATGAGGATGCCCATAATTATTGTCTTCCCCACAGGATATTACCGCTATATCAGGCTTAAGTAATGCCATCATTTCTTCCCCGGTAGAATACTTAGAACCATGATGTGCCACCTTCAAAAGATCCACCTCTCCGATACTTTTCTCCCTAAGTTCCTTAAGCAACATCTCCTCTCCTTCTCCTTCCACATCTCCTGTAAGCAGCAAGGTGAAATCCTTGTGTTCCACCAGAAAGCACTGAGAATACGCATTAGAATCAGACACTTCGCTGTCTGCCGGCGGATGCAGGCAGGTAAACAATACTTCTCCACTTTTCCAGAAGCTTCCCGCAGACATAGTGAATACCTCCGGTTTCCCTTCTTCCATCTTGTCCACAGCCTCCAACAAACTTGAAAATTCACTTTCCATTCTCCCCTCTGCAAGATCCGGAAGGATAAGACGCTCTACGGTAATCCCCTTAGCTTCACTTAAAGCCAGCAGTTCCAGAATCCCGCTTATATGATCCTTATCAGGGTGTGAGACAAAGATACCTTCCAAGTGACTAATCCCTCCATGCTTCAGGTAAGGAATCAGCACATAAGTCGGAGGCCAAGCGGTCTTAGGAAGACAAGTCCAAACAGCAACTCCTTGGCTCACAGAACGACATGGCTACGATCCGACTTGAATCCCGCTTATATGATCCTTATCAGGGTGTGAGACAAAGATACCTTCCAAGTGACTAATCCCTCCATGCTTCAGGTAAGGAATCAGCACAT
>JAZQGM010000139.1:0-31579 GCA_045540075.1 Acetatifactor sp.
TGATGGGCTATCGCCAAGCGGTAAGGCACAGGACTTTGACTCCTGCAGTCGCTGGTTCGAATCCAGCTAGCCCAGTATGGAGCATTAGCTCAGTCGGTAGAGCACTTGACTTTTAATCAAGTTGTCCGGGGTTCGAATCCCCGATGCTTCACTAGTTAAAGTTTTTTAATAAATTAAGCGAATGCGGTTTTGCTTTCGCTTTTTTTGTGTTATACTGTTGTGGAGTATAAATTATAATATTTACAGAGGGAGAAAGTCATGAGTGATACCGTGGAATTAAACGAGGAACAGAAAAAAAACAAAAAAAAGAAGTGGATTATGACTGCCACTATTTTGGCTATAGTCATTTTATTGTTTGCAATATTAGTTGTGGTATATTTTCGTATAGCAGACTATTATAAAACTCATTTTTTGCCGGGAAGCACCATAAATGGCATCGCGTGCGACAAAATGGACGCCTCAGAAGTGTCCGCAATGCTAGAATCACAACCTTTGACATACAATCTGTCAGTGACCGGATATGAGGATGAAGTATTGGGTAGGCTGAATGAAGAGGATATCGGCCTTAGGTATGTAAGTACATTGGAGAGTGTAGAGCATATATTTGAGTTTCAGAATCCTTTCTTTTGGCCCCTCGCTTATGTGGGAAGATATGAAAGCAGCCATGATCTGACATACGGTATTGAATATGAGAAAGAGTTGGTGATTTCGAGTATCAATGAATGGGATATTTTCAAAGAAGATCAGATGGAACCACCCCAGAATGCTTATATCAGTGAGTATCAGTCGCAAATAAAGGGATATGAGATTATTCCTGAGTCTTTGGGCAATACTTTGGATGTGATGAAGGTGAAGGAATTGATTATTCGCGCCGTGGAAGAGCGCACAGAGAGGTTGGATCTGGAAAAGGAAGGTTGTTATCTTTTGCCTGAAATCACAGCTAATCATGCTGCATTAAAGGCAAAGTGTAAGGAACTGAATCAGTTGCTTTCCGCACAGATTGAGTACGATTGGAATGGTTCTGAGGTGGTCTTGGATGGTGAAACCATCAAGGACTGGATAAAAGACGAGGAAGTGGTAGGACCCAAGGGAAATTATAAGGCGGAAGTTGTTCTGGATGAAGAGGCAGTCGCAGAGTATGTGGCTGTGCAGGCCAAGAAGTATGATACTTATGGAAAACACCGCAAGTTTACCACTGCATTGGGAGAGACGATAACAGTCTTAAATGGTGGTTATGGTTGGAAAACAGACAGGGAGAAGGAGAAACAGGAACTTCTTGCACTGATAAAAAAAGGTGCAGTGACAAAGAGGGAGCCCATTTATCTGGTGAAAGCAGCACAGAAGGGCGCAGATGACATTGGTTCCTCATATGTGGAAATAGATCTGTCTAATCAGCATTTGTATATGCATTGGAAGGGTGAGATTGTTCTGGAGACTGATTTTGTTTCCGGTAATATGTCAAATGGCAACACCACACCCGGGGGCTTATATCGACTTACTTACAAGACTACCAATGCGGTACTTCGGGGGAGGGATTATGTGACGCCGGTATCGTACTGGATGCCTTTTAACGGCAATATAGGTATGCATGATGCTACCTGGCGCAATGAATTTGGGGGAAATATCTTCATGACCAATGGTTCCCATGGCTGTATTAACCTTCCGCTGGATAAGGCCCAGGCTATTTATGGCTACGTTTCCACAGGTTTTCCTATTATTTGCTATTATTATTAAGTTATTGAGGAAAGATGAATAATGAGTTTGGCAAACTTGTTAAAAGAATACGGAAAGTCAGATTACTATCCACTCCATATGCCCGGACATAAGAGGAGACTTTATGGTGAGCTGCCGGAAGAAGTTATTGGAATGGATATTACTGAAATAGATGGTTTTGATAATCTGCATCAGGCAGAAGGTATTTTGAAGGAAATGCAGGCATATGCGGCCGGGCTGTATGGTGCCGACGAAACATTTTATCTGGTAAATGGCAGTACCTGTGGCATCCTAAGCGCAGTCAGTGCAGCCGTATCGGAAGGCGGTCACATTCTCATGGCAAGGAATTGTCATAAATCAGTGTATCATGCCTGTTATTTGAGAAAATTAAAGATATCTTACTTATATCCCCACGTAATGGATTCATATGATATCTGTGAGCCCATTACTTGTGAACAAGTGGAACATGCGCTTCTACAGGAGAGGGATATTGAGGCAGTGTTCATTGTATCTCCCACATACGAAGGCAGAATCGCTGATATGGAGAGTATTGCCCGTGTGGTTCATGAAAAGGGAATTCCGCTGATCGTGGATGAAGCTCACGGTGCTCATTTGGGATTTTGGGAAGGGTTTGCAGAGAATAGCTGCAGGCAAGGAGCTGATCTGGTCATTCACAGTGTCCACAAGACCCTTCCGGCTATGACCCAGACTGCGCTTTTGCATGTGAATGGATCCTTGATCGACAGAAATCAGTTAAAGAGATTTTTGCATATTTATCAGAGTAGCAGTCCATCCTATGTATTGATGGCCAGCATAGAAAATGCGTTGCGTCAGGTGGATGAGAAGCGCAAGGAGCTTTTGGGGAGTTTTATCCACAATTGGGATGGAATGTGTCGGAATTTATCCACTATGAAGAATCTTTGTATCCTTAATCCTGAGAAAAAGCAGGATATTGGAAAATTATTGGTCTCTGTGAAAAAAACAGGTTTGTCAGGACAGCAATTATATGATATGCTATTACAGGAGTATCATTTACAGTTGGAAATGGCAACTTCAACCTATGTACTTGCCATGTTCACGGTAGGTGACTCTGTGGAAGGTTATGAGAGGATGACGAAGGCACTTCTGGAGATAGACAAGAAAGTGACACAGGCGGATGCGAGAAGGTCTGAAGAAGCACTTGGGAAGGAAACATGGCACCGGGAGGAGTTTACAGAGAGGCATGTAAGCATCTCATTTTACAAGGCTTGGGACATGGAAACTGAATATTGTCCACTATCTTTGTGTCAGGGAAGAATAGCAGGAGAATTCATTAATCTGTATCCACCGGGGATTCCCATGATCGTGCCGGGAGAACGGATTGACGAGGATTTGATATGTCAGATCGGTGACTGTGTACAAAAGGGGCTTTCTGTACAGGGAGTGAGGCAAATGAATGGAGAGATTTATCTGTCAGTGCTTTGTTCGCAATAATATGTGGCCGGTAAAAGAAAACAGAAAGGATTGTATAATGAGGAAGACCAAAATTATCTGTACAATTGGACCAGCCAGTGAAAGTGAAGAGAAGTTAAGAGAGCTGATGCTGGCGGGGATGAATGTGGCAAGATTTAATTTTTCCCATGGAACCCACGAAGAACAAAAGATAAAGTTTGAGCGTCTTAATCGGGTCAGGAAGGAATTGGGACTTCCGGTGGCTACATTATTAGATACAAAAGGGCCGGAGATCCGCCTGAGAAAATTTGAGGGCGGTAAGGCAGAGCTAAAAGCAGGGCAGACCTTTGTGCTGACCACTGAGGAGATATCAGGAAATGCAGAAAGAGCTTCGATTTCTTATAAAAATCTGAAAAACGACATTTCAGTGGGGACCACCATTTTGATCGATGATGGATTGATTGAGATGACAGTGGAAGCCATTGAAGGAGAAAAGATCATCTGTCGGGTGATCAATGGCGGAGTTGTTTCCGATCGAAAGGGTCTCAATGTGCCGGGGGCTATTTTGTCTATGCCTTATATCGGTGATACAGACAGGGCAGATATCGAATTCGGTATAGAGATGGGATTTGAGTTTTTGGCAGCTTCATTTGCGAGAACAAAAGAGGATATTCTTGAGGTTCGTCGTATTCTGGAAGAGCATAACAGCAATATGAAGATTATAGCCAAGATTGAGAATATGCAGGGCATTGAGAATCTTGCTGAGATCTTAAGTGTATCTGACGGTGTCATGGTTGCCAGAGGGGACATGGGGGTAGAAATTCCCTTGGAAGAAGTTCCGGTGGCACAAAAGAAGATGATTAAGATGGCTGTTGCCCAGGGGAAGCATGTGATCACAGCCACACAGATGCTGGAATCCATGATCAAGAATCCCAGGCCTACCAGGGCGGAGGCAACTGACATTGCCAATGCTATTTATGATGGTACCACAGCCATCATGCTTTCCGGGGAAAGTGCAGCCGGATTGTATCCCGTAGAGGCAGTCAGGACTATGGCCAGGATCGCCGCAAGTGCAGAGTGTGATATTGACTACAGAGGACGTATGAACAATATTGGCATTGAAGCCAAGAAAGAAATCACCACAGCAATTGCATACGCCACCTGTACCACTGCAATGGATCTGGGTGCTGCTGCGATCATCACAGTGACCATGTCCGGTTTTACGGCAGGGGCAATTTCCAGATATAAGCCTTCCTGTCCCATTATCGGCTGTACACTGGATACTACGGTATGCAGACAGTTGAATCTTCTGTGGGGTGTGAATCCGCTCTTAATGAAGCAGGAAAGCGATACGGAAGAGTTATTTGCCGACGCCATTGCAGAGAGTAAGAAGGCGGGTTTTATCAAGGCAGGAGACATTGTGGTGATCACAGCCGGTGTACCGTTGGGAATCGCCGGTAAGACAAATATGATAAGAGTAGTAGAGGTTTAAGAATATTATGGGCAGGATCATATATCTATGTGGGAAAAGCTCCAGCGGGAAGGATACCATCTTTCGAGAGCTTTTAAAGAGGGGTACTTGTAAGCTTCGCACCATAGTACCCTATACCACTCGCCCGGTCAGGGCAGGTGAACAAAATGGCAGAGAGTATTTTTTTACAAATGAGGAAGGTTTTCAGAATCTTCTTGCACAGGGTAAGATCATAGAGCATAGGGCATATGATACGGTTCATGGTCTCTGGCGTTATTTTACTGTGGATGACGGTCAGATCGATCTGTCAAAGGATGATTATATCGTGATCGGTACACTGGAAGGCTATGAGAAAATGAGAGCTTACTTCGGGAATGATGTTCTGTTGCCGGTGCTGATCGAGCTGGATGACGGAGTGCGGCTTCAGCGGGCACTTGACAGAGAGCGCCGACAAAAAAAGCCGCGGTACGAAGAGATGTGCAGAAGGTTTCTGGCTGATAGCCGGGATTTTTGTGAAGAGAAGATACAGGAAGCCGGAATCACCAGAAGATTTTGTAATCAAAAGCTGCTTACTTGTCTGGAGGAAATTGAAACTTATATAAAAGGTGGGTGATACATATGGCAAGATTTCGGGATATTGTAGGTCAAGATCAGATTAAGGAACATTTGCAGAATGCACTTATGGGCAAGAAGGTGTCTCATGCATATATCATAAATGGAGAGAAGTCTTCCGGCAAAGAATTCATAGCAAATGTTTTTGCTATGTCTCTTCAGTGTGAGAAAGAAGGTGCAGAGCCTTGTCAGGAATGTCGTTCCTGTAAGCAGGCCCTGAGTGCCAATCAGCCGGATATCATCAAAGTCCTGCATGAGAAGCCTGGTACCATCAGTGTGGATGATATACGTACGCAGATCAATCATGATGTGGACATTAAGCCCTACAGCAGTCCCTACAAGGTCTATATTGTGAATGAGGCAGAGAAGATGACGCCCCAGGCTCAGAATGCGCTGTTAAAGACCCTGGAGGAGCCACCGGAGTATGCGGTGATTCTGCTGCTTACAGCCAATGTAAATTCTCTCTTACCCACTATTCTCAGCAGATGTGTGGTGCTTAATATGAAGCCGGTATCGGATGAGCTGGTGAAGAAATATCTGATGGAGCAGCTTAAGGTGCCGGATTACAAGGCAGAGGTCTGTGTGGCCTTTGCCAGAGGCAATGTGGGAAAGGCCAAGTCCCTGGCCTCCAGCGAAGATTTTGAGAATGTGAAGAATGAAGCCTTGTCATTGTTGAAATATATCAGAGATATGGAGCTTTATGAGATTGTGGTGGCCATCAAAAAGATCGGTGACTATAAGCTGGATGTGAACGATTATCTGGATATTATGGCTATCTGGTATCGGGATATTTTACTGTTTAAAGCCACAAAGGATGTCAATCACCTGGTATTTCGGGAGGAGATCCAGGCCATCCGTAAGGCTGCGGGACGTAGCAGTTATGAGGGCATCGAATCAGTCATCAAAGCATTGGACAAGGCCAAGAGTCGCCTGAATGCCAATGTAAACTTTGAATTGACCATGGAACTATTATTATTAGAAGTCAAGGAAAATGGCTAAAGCTAGGAGGTATATAGATGATCAGAGTAGTAGGAGTGAGATTTAGAACTGCAGGAAAGATTTACTTTTTTGATCCTGTGAGATTTGAGATAAAAAAGGGAGACAATGTGATCGTAGAGACTGCCCGGGGAATTGAATTCGGTACAGTGGTGGGAGAAATCAAGGAAGTAGAAGATGATAAGGTGGTACAGCCTCTAAAGCCTGTGCTTCGTATCGCCAGCGAGCGTGATAAGGAGCAGGAAGCAGCCAATAAGATAAAAGAAAAGGAAGCGTATCATATCTGTCTGGAGAAAATCCGTGAGCATGGACTGGAAATGAAGCTCATCGATGCGGAATACACATTTGACAATAACAAGGTATTATTTTACTTTACGGCAGATGGCCGCATTGATTTCCGTGAGTTGGTAAAGGATCTGGCAAGTGTATTTAAGACCAGGATCGAGCTGCGTCAGATCGGTGTCAGAGATGAAACCAAGACCATGGGGGGTATTGGTATCTGTGGTAGAGTATTATGTTGTCACAGCTACCTGTCGGATTTTATCCCTGTCTCTATCAAGATGGCAAAAGAACAGAATCTGTCCCTGAATCCCACCAAGATATCAGGTGTCTGTGGACGTTTGATGTGTTGTCTGAAGCACGAGGAAGAGACCTATGAGGAGTTGAACCGCAAGCTTCCTTCTGTGGGAGATGTGGTGACCACTCAGGACGGGCTAAAGGGTGAGGTGCAGAGTGTAAATGTGCTGCGTCAGCTAGTCAAAGTCATCGTGGAAGTGGGAGATGAAAAAGAAATCAGAGAATATGAGACAGAAAAGCTTGTATTTAAGAGACGTCATGGTAAGAAAGATAAAACAGATAATGGCATAGAGGATAGAGCTTCTGAGGAGCTGTCAAGGGAAGAACTGAAGGAGCTGGAAATGTTGGAGAAGCAGGAAGTGTTGGATAACCAGGAACAGGAGGTAGCGCCGGCACAGCGTCCTGAGCGTGGAAATCGTGGAGAGAAGGGTGGTCGCTCTGAGAAAGGTAACCATCCCAATAGAGGCAATCGAAGTGAGAAAGGTGAAGAGCAGGAACGTGGAGCACAACAGGAACGTGGTGAGCGACAAGAACGTGGGGCACGTCAGGATCGTGGACAGCGTCAGGACCGTGGACCCCGCCAGGAGCGTGGAGAACGCCAAGAGCGTGTAAACCATGGGGAGAAGGGAGCACATCCGGAGCGCAGTGAGCGTTCACCCAAGGGAAATCGAGAACGCAATCGTAATAATCGGCCCAGCCAAACAATAAATCAAGAGAAATCAGAGCGCCCGGAGCGCAATGAAAGACAGGAAGGAAAGCCAAGACGCCATGACAATCGTACTGAAAGAAAATGAACGTCTGGATGAATTACAGAGAAATGGCTATCAGATCATACAGGATCCGGAAAAGTTTTGTTTTGGGATGGATGCAGTACTGCTGTCAGGCTTTGCAGTTGCAAAGAAAGGAGATCTGGTGCTGGATATGGGTACCGGCACCGGCATCATCCCCATTCTGATGGAGGCTAAGACTCAGGCAGCTCATTTTACAGGATTGGAGATACAGGAAGAAAGTGCCGACATGGCCAGAAGGAGTGTGGCACTGAATGGTCTGACGGATAAGATCACCATCGTGACCGGAGATATCAAGGAAGCGGGCAGTATTTTGTCGTCTGCTTCTTTTGATGTGATCACCTGCAATCCGCCTTATATGATAGGGCAGCACGGGCTGACCAATCCCGATGCCCCAAAGGCCATTGCCAGACATGAACTGCTTTGTACCTTAGAGGATGTAGTAAGTCAGGCAGCCCGGCTGTTAAAAAGCGGCGGACATTTTTACATGGTGCATCGTCCTTTCCGCCTGGCGGAAATCATGGTTACTATGGCTAAGTACAAGCTGGAGCCCAAGAGAATGCAGCTGGTCTATCCTTATGTGGACAAGGAACCCAATATGGTACTGATAGAGGGTGTCAGAGGCGGACGTCCGCGGATGACCGTAGAGAAGCCATTGATCGTATACAAGGAACCGGGCGTGTATATGCCGGAGATTTATGATATTTACGGGTACTGACAGGAGGAATAAAATGGCGGGAAAGCTTTATTTATGTGCAACGCCGATCGGCAACCTGGAGGATATGACCCCCAGGGTGATAGAGACTTTGAAGCAGGTGGATGTGATCGCGGCAGAGGATACCCGCAACAGCATCAAGCTGTTGAATCATTTTGACATTCACACGCCTATGACCAGCTATCATGAATTTAACAAAGTAGAAAAAGCCAGACAGCTCATAGGGCAGATGTTAAATGGCCAGAATATTGCGCTGATCACAGATGCAGGAACACCGGCCATTTCTGATCCCGGGGAGGTGCTGGTGCAGATGTGTCAGGAAAATGGTATCGTGGTGACTTCTCTGCCGGGTCCCGCTGCCTGTATCACAGCCCTGACCTTATCAGGTTTAAGCACCAGACGTTTTTGCTTCGAAGGGTTTTTACCGGCAGATAAGAAGGAGAAGAGAGAGATTCTGAAAGAACTTGCTCAGGAAAGCCGTACCATGATTCTCTATGAGGCCCCCCACCATTTGGTGAGAACACTTAAGGAACTTCAGAGTGTCTTGGGGGATCGCCGTATCACACTTTGTCGGGAACTGACCAAACGCTTTGAGACAATCATGCCCACCACCATTTCAGGAGCCATAGCTTTCTATGAGGAAGAGGAACCCAGAGGGGAATATGTGCTTGTGGTAGAAGGAAAGAGCCTGCAAGAGAAACTTAAGGAAGAACAAGCCTCTTGGGAAAGTATGAGCATTGAAGAGCACATGGCATATTATGAGGATCAGGGAATGGATCATAAGGGAGCCATGAAGGCCGTGGCAAAAGACCGAGGTGTGGGAAAGCGGGATATTTACCAATATCTGCATGGAGAGGTGTAGAAATGAATTGTGAAGCCTGTGTGAATTATATTTATGATGAAGAATATGAGTGTTACAGCTGTCTGGTGAATCTTGACGAGGATGAGATGTATCGGTTCCTCACCGGCAGTAAGGCGGCATGCCCCTACTTTCGGTTGGATGATGAATACGGAGTGGTGCGCAAACAAATCTAGTGTGCATGTTCTGCCAATGGAAGTCACAAAACAAGAAAGGAAATAGAAAGATGAAGTTTATAAAACAACTGTCCATCATTTTGACGATATCATTCATAGCAGAGTTGATGGAGGAGCTGATCCCTCTTCCCATTGCAGCCAGTATCTATGGATTGATCTTAATGCTGATCGGACTGATCACTCATATTATCCCTCTGGAAAATGTGGAGGGAGCGGCTGACTTTCTGGTGGAGATCATGGCCATTATGTTTGTGCCTGCCACGGTAGGAATCATGACAAGTGTGGAGGCATTGAAACAGATGTTGATTCCTTTGGTGGTAATCTCTTCGGTGACCACTCTGATCATTATGGCAGTGACCGGTAGAACTGCCCAATTTATTATTCGCAGAGAAAATAAGAGCGCTAAAGCAGCAGATTCGAAGGAAAACAAAGGGGAGGTAAAGGCATGAAAGAAATATTAACAGGTGCATTGACAGAATCGGTATATTTCGGGATTGCACTGACATTACTTACCTATCAGGCCGGTTTGTGGATCAAGAAAAAAGTAAAGCTGACAGTGGCTAATCCTCTGCTGTTATCAGTGATCATGATTATAAGCATTTTACTTACCTTTGGAATTGATTATGATCTATACAATAATGGTGCAAAATACATAAGTTATTTTCTAACACCTACCACAGTCTGTCTGGCGGTTCCTCTTTACCGTCAGCTTAATCTGTTGAAGAAGTATCCCAAAGCAATCTTTGGGGCCATTACCGCAGGGGTATTGACCGCCATGGTGAGCATCTATCTGATGAGTCTGGCGTTTGGACTGACCCATGAACAGTATGTGACCTTGTTGCCCAAGTCCATCACCACAGCTATCGGTATGGGGATCTCAGAGAAAATGGGAGGCATCGTCACGATCACAGTGGTGTCCATATGTATCACCGGTATTCTGGGAAATATTGTGGCAGAAAGCTTGTGTAAGATATGTAAGATTCAGGATCCAATCGCCAAGGGACTTGCCATCGGAACCGGATCTCATGCCCTGGGGACCACCAAAGCTATGGAGATGGGAGAGATAGAAGGAGCTATGAGCAGCCTGTCCATCGTGGTAGCGGGGGTTATGACGGTACTGACAGTGTCAATTTTTGCAAATTTTTTATAAGGGGAGTGTAAAAACGCTTCATAAGAACAGACCGAGAGAAAGTTAAGCCTCTCGGTCTGTTTGTTGGAAATATTACGCTAACTTCTCCATTTCATCCAAAATCTCCCCAAACACATTCAGCGCATCCTGAATGGGTTTCGGTGTTTCCAAGTCCACCCCTGCGATTTTCAGTAGTTCAACCGGTGCCTGTGAACAACCACCGGACAAGAATTCCTTGTATTTTTCCACAGCCGGTGCGCCGTTGGCCAGAATGTTGCGCGCAATGGCAACGGCTGAAGAGAATCCTGTAGCGTACTGATATACGTAGAAATTGTAGTAGAAGTGGGGAATTCTGGCCCATTCTACAGCAATTTCCGGATCGGATACCATATCCGGACCATAGTACTTGCAGTTCAGATCATGATAAACTTTATCCAGTACCGGGGCAGTCAAGCTTTCACCGGCCTCAGCCATATTGTTAGTCTGCATTTCGAATTCAGCAAACATGGTCTGGCGGTACACAGTGCCTTTGAAGCTGTCCAGATAGTGATTGAGCAGATAAGCCCTTTCCTTCACATCGGTAGTATGCTTTAGCAGGTATTCCATGAGCAGGATCTCATTACAGGTAGAAGCTACTTCTGCCACAAAAATCTTGTACTGTGAGTAGATGTAAGGTTGATTCTTGTTGGACAGGTAGGAGTGGATGGCATGCCCCATTTCATGTGCCAGTGTAAACATACTGTCTAGTGTATCATTGTGATTCAGTAAGACATAGGGATGGGTACTGTAAGAGCCGGCGGAGTAAGCACCGCTTCTTTTGCCCTCATTCTCATACACATCGATCCAACGATTGTCAAAACCTTCCCGCAGAATCTGTATATAATCCTCACCCAGGGGAGCCAGTGCCTTCAGCACAGTCTCTTTGGCATCTTCGTAAGTGATCTTGCGGGTGGCATCTGCGATCATGGGAGTGTAAATATCATACATATGCAGTTCTTCCACCTGAAGCATCTTCTTGCGAAGGCGCATGTAGCGATGCATTTTGTCCAAGTTATCATTAACAGTGGTCACCAGATTCTCATATACCTTAGGGGAGACATTGTTGGCCACTACCGAAGCTTCAAGGGTGGAAGCATAATTGCGGGCTTTGGCCTTGAAGATCAGTTGCTTCACCTGACCGTTATAAAGACATGCCAAGGTATTTTCATACTGTTTGTAAGTATGGTAAAGCTTCTCAAAAGTCTCCTTACGCACCCTGCGATCAGCGGATTCTTCCAGTCCCACAAAGCGTCCATGGGTAATGCGAACCCACTCTCCTTCCTCATCCATTACATCCGGGAACTTCAGGTCGGCATTGTTAAATACCGAAAAGGTCTGGGAGGCAGTGCTGCCCATCTCACTGGTCATTGCCAGCAGCTTCTCCATCTCTGCAGAGAGACAGTGGGGTTTTAACCGCTGAATCTCTTGAATCTGCTTACTATAGAATTCCAGGTCCGGCATTTCTGCATAATATCTCTGAAGTACTTCCTCCGGCGTGTCCAGAATCTCCGGCTCGATAAAGGCCAGATTACTTGAGATACCGGCGATCACAGTGCGCAGCCTCATCTCCATTGCCTGATGGGTGGCATTGCCCGTGTCTTCGTCGCTTAATCTGGCAGCGTAATTATAGGCCAGATCAATTTTTTCTTCCATGATGGCCTGGGTGGAAAGGGTTTCGTACAAATCTGCTGCAGTGGCAGTGACCTTACCTTCCTTCTCTGCCAGCTTGCCGGCGTATTCTAAAATTATCTGGATGTCAGCTTCCCAAGCGGCGGGGGTGGCGTACATATCAGCCAGATTCCAGGTAAAGGCAGGGTCTGCCTCACTTCTTTTTAACAATTCCTTAGCCATTTTGATCTCCTGTTCTTGTTTTGGTCAGCCCTTTTGTCGGTGTCCATAATTATTTTTAGTATTACCATATTTTATATGTGTCATTCTTGCACCATATTTTACCATATTATTATAAGAAAAGATAGTGTATACATATTTTAAACGAAATCTGTGAAGAATAGGAAGGTAAAATAGTTTAACAGGAGGTATGGATATGAGCAATCTTTCAGAAGTAGAACTGCAGAATCTTCGCCATCTGATCGGTGGTTTTGACACCTGTCACGCTAAACTGCAGGAGTATGCCAAGGAGGCAACGGACACCAAGATAAAACAGTTTTTTGAAAAAGGTGCCCAGTCTGCCATGCAGAATAAGCAGGAGCTAATGAAATTTTTACAGTAAATGGAGGTAATGTGATGCAGATGCAGGAAAAAACAATGGTGTCAGATATTCTGGCAGGAATGAACGGAGAATTGGAGCATTATGCCCAGATGATTCCCCAGACCGACAATAAGGAACTGAAGCAGTGCTTAAAGCAGTTCCGTAATGCGGCAGAGCAGGGACAGGAGGAGCTGTACCAGATCGCCCGGGAAAAGTCTTATTATGTGCCCGCTGCACAGGCGTCTCAGCAGGAGATTGAGCATGTGAGAAGCCTGTTTAGTTCTTCAGGTCTGTAAGGAAAGAAAAACTTCTCAGACACTGTAGGTTTCAGTGTTTGAGAAGTTTTTGTGATTTTGTGTACGGCAAAGGTCACTTATAGTCGAACTCGTATCTTTCATAAGCATTCACCACAATCGTATGCTCATTGTAAGGACACTCGCGCTTCTGTTTTAGTTTCCAGTCGTAGTTCATATGCATATGCCCATGAATAAAATATTTCGGCATGTATTTCTCCAGCAGTTCATTAAAAATCTGAAAGCCGGTATGGGGCAGATCATCCCCGTCATTAAAGTGATAAGCCGGGGCATGGGTGACTAAAATGTCAAAGCCTTTGTTTTTGCGGATTTTATTCCAAAGTCTGCGGACGCGCTTACGCATGTCCTGCTCTGTGTATTGGTGAGCACCGTAGTTGTAACACATGGAACCGCCCAATCCCAGGATGCGGACACCGTTGTGTACATAGATGTCATCGTCGATACAGATGCATCCTTCGGGAGGATGGGTCTCATATTTGGTATCATGATTACCGTGTACATACAGCACAGGCGCGGAGGTAAAGGTGGCCAGGAAAGACAAATAGTTTGCTTTCAGATCACCGCAGGATATGATCAGGTCGATTCCCTCTAATTTGCTTTTCTCGTAGAAATCCCACAGATATTTGGATTCTACGTCAGCCAGTACCAGGATTTTCATGGCAGGATATTTCCTCCTTTGTCGGCAGTAGCAGAGTATAGTCCCCGAAGCAGTACCACTTGCTTGGCTTCCTCTTTCAGATCATCGATGGTAGGAATCTTGCCTTCCACATTTTCCACCAGCCAGTCCATGCGCATGATATCTTCCGGCTTCATGATCTCTGATTCTTCGTAATGCATCTTGCCCTGTTGATCGATCAACGGACCACTCAAAGGATGGAAGGTGTCGCAAGAAATGGCCTGCTTCATCAGCTCCACCAGCTTGACCGTACCGGCGGGCAGATGCTGGGAGCAGATTACGTCGATGACACCGGCAGATAAGCCCCACCAGTAATTCAATGCCTTGTTCTCGATGGCTTCCTCTGGTTTCCAGGAGCCCTTCTGGATGCTGTTGATCAGTCTTTCGTAGAATACACCCCAGTCGTAAATGGACATGGCCAGGTTCTTTCTGCCGTATTCGGTGAGTTCGTACAGGCCGAAGCTTCGATTGTCGTTTTTAGGTGTGATCATATCCTGGGCAGATATGTAGGTGATATCATGTTCACCAAAGTATTTGTCAGGGGCATAATCCTTGGCGGAGGACCAGGTCAGGTACACTTTGACCCGGGGGTTTACCATTTTCGCACCAAGGGCAAAGGCATTGATGCTGGCTGCCACACCGTACAAAGGATAATCCGCCACATATCCTACCTTATCATTGATGCACATGGAACCGGCGATCATACCCGTCAGGAATTTGGCCTCGTACATTCTGGTATAATAAGTTCGCACCGTATTGTAGGAGGAATTTAGGGCGCAGTTTAAGATGATCACCTCCGGATGGTCGATGGCAGCCTGAAGGCAGGCCTTGATCAGCTTAGGGGTCACCGTAAAAATAATTTCATAACCGGCGTTGCAGATTTCTTCCAGTTTTGCCTCCGCAAACTCGTCCGCAGCATCTATGATGAAAGTCTTGGTATCCAGCGCAGCGCCAAATACATCTACCAGATGCAGGCGCCCCAGCTCGTGGCCGTAGATCCAGTCAGAGGCCACAGGCTCCTTGTCATAGACAAAGGCCACCCGCCGTTTTCTGGGTGTAATAATTTTGTTCAAAACGGACCCTACGGTGGTCTTTTCCTGCACCGGATTCATCAGAAGCTCTACGGAATCTTCATCCCCCAACAGCACGATCTCCGGCCAGATCTTGTCCACCATGTCTTTTAACTGGGCATTGGTGGTATCTGAGACTACCTCGTAAGGATAAAAGGTGAAGAATACCAACAGGGCATCGCCGGCAGTTACATTACGTAGTTTGTCACCCCGTTTTTCCCCGAAGATCTTGGCAAAGCCGGTATAAAAGTAAGTAAAATCAAGACGTTCCTCTGTGGTCCAAGTTTCCGTATCTGTTTTGCCTACGGCGGTCAAAAGTTTGGAAAAACTGCCCAATTTGGTAAAGCGGATGTAGTTGATCTGGGTCAGCTCATAGAAGTCCATGTACTCGTAATATATACGGTTCTCCAAATCATCAGAGGGCTTGGGAACTTTTCTGGTCACATCGGCCAGGATGGAAGGGCAATTAAAGTACTTTAGCACGCTTACGCGCTTGTTGCCCTCTACTACATAATATTTATTCATGTATTCATATACTTTTACCGCATCATGGATGCCTTCCTCCACTTGAGCAGTGCTAAGATGTGCCCATTTGGCGGAAAATTCACTGCCTTCTTCCAACAGGGGCATAAAGTTGCAGGCAAAAGCCCGGGTGCGTCCAAAAGTACTGGTTCCCACCACTTGATTTAAAGGAATGTCGCTGATACCCAGGTGCACCTCGTAGTCTACTTCAGCATGGGAGAGGATTTCGTCCAGTACCGGCAGATAGGGGTGTGTACCATGGGTAATGGCTGCTTTGTATGCTTTTAAGCCCATTTTCTGGGCTCTTTGATAATCATCGTAAGACATATTGTAGTCCTTTCCTTTGTTATTTGATAAAAGTAATAGTTTTTATACTGTCTTCAAAGATATCTATCCAGGTGCCTGCCAGGTCAGTGTATGTAAAGGTATACGTCTGATCGGCATCAAGGCCTATCATAATCTGCGTCACCTCGTCACCCTGCAGCTCATAGGAGATAGCATATTGGTAGGCTGGATAACCTGAGATAGAGTTTGTGGTAAAATAATGATCCGTGATCACCACCTCTTCTTCATATGTCAGAAGAAGAGCATCGGACAAGGCGGCACTCAATTTCTCGGCAGATACCTGATTGAATGCGTCATCCTTGGGCTGGAGATTCAGGCTGATACTGGAGCCATCCTCTGCTGCATAATAGAACTCCATGCCATCAATCTCTATTTCAGAGAAATCCTTGGGGATGGATAGACGATAGGTGGTTGCATCTGCGTTTTCAGAGGCTTGTGAAGACTCCTCTGAAGTTTTGGCATGTTCCGTGATATTATTCTGGTTGTCTTTTTCACCGCATGCGGTTAGGAGGAGTGTTGTCAGTAGTATGATTAATGAATATTTTTTCATGTTTTTCTCTTTTCATTATATTTATGTTAAAAACTTTTGGTAAAACTCACACCGGTAGCCGTTTCCTCTGATAAAAATAATAAGGCACCAGCACGAACACCCAGGCCGCCAGCCAGGCAAGTGGTTCGATGTAGAATAGTATTTCCACGCCTAATGTCAAGAAGAATACTTTTGCCATAACCACCCGCACCAGTGCTTCTGCAATCCCGGACACCAGTGACCAGGAGGCCACACCGATGGCCTGTAAATTGTTCCTGTGTACGTAGACCAGATACAGGATCGGCATACCCAGTGCCATGTTGATCAGGTACCGGCTGGCCACATCCAGTGCCTCTTTGGCACCGGTTTCAGATATATTCATAAATAATTGAGGCAGTACCCGGTTTAAAGGAAGTACAAGTGCCATGATCACCAGGGATGCGCCAATGGCCAGAAACATGCCTGTATTCACACCCTTGCGCACTCGTTTATAATTGCCGGCGCCGTAGTTCTGGGAGGCAAAGGTAGTGAAGGCATTGCCAATAGAGATGGCAGTACATTCCAGCAGTCCGTAGAGCTTATTGACTGATGTATAACCGGCGATAAAAGCACTTCCCTGAACATTGATGGTGGATTGTACGATCATGCCCCCCAGATGAATAATGATATATTGGATGGCCAGCGGAAGTCCAAAAACCAGAATCTCTCTGGCAAGTCTCCAGTCCCAAGAAAAGGTATGTCTGTCAAATTTCACATATTCAATCCGGCGGATTTTGATCATACAATATAGGAACGATACCAGCTGGGCGGTGACGGAAGCCACAGCCGCCCCGAATACACCCCACTGAAACACCATGACGAATAATAGATCTAGCATAATATTCAGCAAAGCTGCGATGATCATGGCGATCAGGGGTGACTTACCATCCCCAAAAGAGCGCAGGATAGAAGCAGCCAGGTTATAAGCTGTGATGATCAAAGTCCCCAGAATCATGGTGGACAGATATGTAACGGCATCCTTAAGAATATTGGCAGGTGTCCCCATGAACACCAAAAGTGGCCGTGCAAGCAGCAGTCCCACCACCGTCAATACGATGGCGATTACGCCGGAAAGCACTGCCGAGATCATGATGGACCGATTCATCCGCACATAATCCTGCATGCCAAAAAAGCGGGATACAAAAGTTGCAAAGCCCGCAGTCATCACCGACATACTCCACAAGATCAGCCAGCAGGTCCAGTCCGTGCATCCCACTGCTGCCAGGGCATCCACACCTACTCCGCGGCCCACGATGGCCGCATCAGCGATCTGGTAAAACTGTTGTCCCAGATTGGTTAAAATAACAGGGAAAGCAAAAGTGAGCATCAGCTTCACTGGTTTTCCACTGGTCATATCAGTCACTCTTGACATAAAAATCCTCCGTCAGCAGAGTTACAATACTCTTTCGTGTTACCTATTATAATCCATAATTGCCTGTAAGGGAAGAGGAAATTCTAAAAATCTTACCGTTCTGTATGCAGTAGAAAAGGCATAAAATAAATACAAGACCAAACAGCGTGGTGTAACTATGTTAAACTATATATGGGCAGGAATGATTTTGATCGGTGTGATCTATGCTGCTTTTACCGGCAATATGAGTGCAGTGACAGGTGCTGCACTGGACAGTGCCGGTGAGGCAATCTCGTTATGTATTACCATGGCAGGCGTAATGGCGCTGTGGATGGGACTGATGGAGATCGGGCAGCAGTCCGGGCTGGTGGAACGTTTGACCAAAGGAATCGCCCCTTTTCTGAATTTTATGTTTCCAAGGATACCGGTAGGGCATCCTGCCAGAGGCTATATCGCTACCAATATCATCGCCAATGTGCTGGGGCTTGGCTGGGCATGTACGCCGGCAGGACTGAAGGCTATGGAAGCACTGGCGGAGCTTGAGAAAGAAAGGGGCAATCCCCAGTATCTGGATCCCGGCAAAGTGCGAAGCGCCAGCAATGAAATGTGTACGTTCTTGATCATGAATATATCTTCGCTACAACTGATACCGGTGAATATGATCGCCTACCGCAGCCAGTATGGCAGCGTAAATCCGGCGATCATCGTGGGGCCGGCTATTGTGGCCACAGCTGTGAGTACTGTGGCAGCAGTTATGTTTTGTAAGGGGAAGGATCGGAAGGAATCATGATGAACGTACTGACACATATCTCAGATATATTGATACCTGCAATTATTTTCTACATAGTAGCTTACGGCCTGATCTGCAAGGTAAAGGTCTATGAGACCTTTCTGAAAGGAGCCAAAAGTGGTCTTAAAGTGGTAGTGGATATCATGCCCACACTGATCGGACTGATGGTGGCAGTGGGGGTGCTTCGCGCATCAGGCTTCTTAAGCTTTCTGGGCGGACTTCTGGCGCCTCTGACAGAGGCTGTGGGATTGCCGGGAGAGATTCTGCCTCTTTTGGTGGTGAAGCTGTTTTCCTCCTCAGCGGCCACAGGCCTGGTGCTGGATATCTTTAAGACTTCGGGACCGGACTCCTATGTGGGGATGATCACTTCTATCCTACTCAGCTGTACGGAGACATTGTTTTATACTATGAGCGTGTATTATCTGGCGGCTAAAGTGACCAAGACTAGGTATACTATAGCGGGAGCCCTTTGGTCTACTTTGGTGGGCTTGATCATGAGCGTGGTATTGGCAGGGCGGCTGGTATGAATGGTAACGATTTTGGGTTAATAGCAGAAGGAGACTTGCATCAAGAGGCGATAGATGATATAATCAAAGAACAAATGTTCTGAAAATGCGCAATAGGAGAAATACACATGGAGTATTATGTCCCTTTGATGATAATAGCAGTAATAGTCACAGTATGCTTGGTTTGTATAATATGCTTACGTGCTGCAAAGCGTAAGAAGCCCAAAGCCATAGATCTAATGGATGGGCGGGAGTTTGAGCAGTATTGTGCAGACCTTCTGCGGGACCATGATTTTCTGGAGGTGGAAGTGACCAAAGGAAGTGGTGATTACGGTGTGGACATTCTGGCGCAGAAGGATGGGGTCAGCTATGCCATTCAATGCAAACGTTATGATGGCCCGGTGGGTGTGCATGCCATTCAGGAGGTTTATGCGGGTAGGGATTACTATGACTGCATGGTTGGAGTGGTGATGACCAATCAGTATTTTACTTCGCCGGCGGTGGAAGTGGCAAGGAAGTTGAAGATACTTTTGTGGGATAGGGATTATTTGGAGGTTATGGCCTCAGAATAATCTTTGTTTTATCTTGATATAGAATAAAAAGCACAATTATCCTAATTTTCCTCTTAAAAGAGCACCATTTACCTTTCGTAAGTATCTATTTTATGGTAAATTAAAGTAGAAGTATGGTCTTCTATAAAGAGTAAAGTAAAATGAAAGGTGGATGTAAAGTATGAAGATTTTAATGATCGGTGCACATCAGGATGACAATGAGTTCCGCTGTGGCGGCCTTGCGCACAAGTATGTGAAAATGGGTTATGAGGTTCGTTTTTTAAGTATGTGTAATGGTGGCGGCGGCCATCATATCATGACTTTTGAAGAGACAGTAGCACGTCGTGCCAAGGAATCGGCAGCAGTGGCCGAACTTCTGGGTGTGACCTATGATGTGTGGGATGTGGATGACTGTAATCTGGTGGCAGATTTGGCTACCCGTAAGCGCCTGATCCGATACATAAGAGAGTTTTCTCCGGATCTGATCATTGCTCATCGCCCCAATGATTATCATGCAGATCATCGCGCTTCCGGTCAGCTGGTAATGGATGCGTCTTATCTGCTCACAGTGCCCAACGAGTGTCCGGATGCACCGGCTATGCGTCAGATGCCTGTGATCATGTACAATGAGGATCGGTTTAAAAATCCTGATTTCTGTCCTACCGTAGTATTGGATATGGACAGCGAGATTGATACCAAGCTTATGATTGCAGATCTGAATGTTTCTCAGGTGTATGAGTGGTTGCCTTATACTTGTGGAGAAGAGGCCCCGGAAGGTCGTGAAGAAAGATGGGCATTCCTTAAAGGGATGGAGATTACCGCAGACACCACGGATGAGGAAGTGATGGCTGCCCAGAGAGGTTACGCTGTTCGTTTTGCCAAGACAGCTGCACGCTTCAGACAGCAGCTTATAGAGCGTTATGGTGAAGAGAAGGGAAGCAAGATCCGTTATGCAGAAGCCTTCGAGCTTTGCGACTATGGACAACCGCTGACAGATGAGCTTATGAAGGCGTTGTTCCCGTTCTAAGTTATTGAGATAAACACAGGGGAGTAGGTGGCTCATGGGAGTTCTTACTCCCCCTTTCATTTTACTTTGTGAGAAAGTTCTAAACTGTCTGCTATTATTCTCCGGTCAATTGGGGCAAAGGCCAGTTCTTAAGCGTTTCTTCAAGTAAGGGAAAGTCCGCCGGCCCGGATTCCAGTAAGAAGGTATGGAATTCCAGATCGGTATAGGAGCCCCCCCAAAGCTTCTGTGCCTGTTCTTTCAGGGACAGGGTTTCCAGGTATCCCAGATAGTATTTTAGGTAATTTGAGGGCTCTTCTACGATGTACTGGTAGATGGCTGCCACGGAAAGCTCATTAGTGATGCCGAAGTTGGCTAAAAGCGCGGCTGCCTGCTCGCGGTCAGCATTTTCATAGTGGATCATGATATCCAGCAAAGAATAGAGCCCCAGCAGCAGGCTTCTATTATGTCTGGTCAATTGTACGGCAGCTGCCAGTTCTTCGTTGCCGAGGTCGGTATACATCTGGGCGGCATAGTCGTAGGAAATGAATTCCACGTACAGAGCCCAGCCCTCTAAGTAGCCGCCGTACCAGAGGAGTTCTCTGACATTACTGATGGCATTGGGCTTTTCTTCCATGACTGCCCGGTTGTGGTAGATGGATTGGTACATGTGGCCCGGGTAGCCTTCATGGGCCAAAGTGGTATAAAGTTCCAGACCGGAGGGGGTGCTTTTTTCGTTGATGTATATGGCATTTTGGGAGGTGTCGTCTAAGGGAGGTGTCAGGTAAAAGGCCGGAGCGCAGTAGTTTTCCAGACTTTCAGACACTGTTTTCACCGAAACCACCGGCAGTGTGTCTTCTCCACCTTCTCCATTTACCCCATTCAAAGGTGGAAAGTCGTCGGACATTCTGGCCTGTAAATGAGCAAGCATCTGTGTGGCGTTTTGTAAGGGAAATTGCTCCGTCAGTAAAAGGTCGTAGGGCAGTTTAGTCAGAGAAGGTGTCTTTTTCAGGATGTTGCTGAATGTGATATATTCTTGGTCAAAATGCTCTGCGATCATGGATTTGATCTCCGCCACAGACCGCTTCGAACCGGTCTGGGAGCGCAGGAGGTGTTCATAGTAAGTGGCCCCCTGAGGCTTGGAAGCTAGGCCTCGCAGGGGAATATCCGGGTCTTCCAGTACCAACAGACCGTCACCTAAGGCTTCATAGGCAGGCTGCATGACAGTGCGCAGAAGCCGATTGTTCAGGGAGGCGTAGCTCCTCGCTTTTTCACTGCTTAGTCTACCACTTTCTACCAGAGGCTGTAATCTTTCCTGAAAAGTGGTCTGGAGAAAGTGCATTTCTGCGTTTAATTCTTCCACACTTAGAATGGTGTCACATTGTTCCACTACTTTTTTAATAGAAGAAGAGGACATCAGCAGGCCGGCTGCTGCTTTTTCCTGTTCAAAGGTCAGAAGTGCTTTGAAATATTCGTCGGTCTGGTCCAGAAGTTTTAAGTAGTCTTCTATATCCTGTACACTACGAAAGGTATATTCTGCCAGCAGAATGGGCAGCTGGGACTGCATGCCGGAAGAAGGTGATAAAGGTTCCTCATATAGGGATAGGTTGCTTAAGGCAAGGGAATTTTCCAGGGAGTCTATGAGCAGGGCATGGGTAAAACCGGCCTGACCGGACAGTTTGTCAGTGTCAAGAGATTTCAGTCTGCCAAGAAGGTTTTGGGTCTGGGTCTGACCGGCCAATACGTTTTCATAAGAATAGCAGGGCAGTACTACTTCATAATCCTGAATGCCGAAGCTTTTCGGGTCAGCTATTGTATAATGCATGTTCAAGGTATTGGACAGCATCTCATCCTGAAATAGATCCATGGCCAGACTTTGAAACAGAATTTCTTCTTTGTGGCATGAGCTGACAAAAAGCAGGAATGCGGTAGCAAGGGCTACAAAGCCTGCAAGCCATGGAAAGTGGTGTAGGGTTGATTTGGTGAATTTACGCATAGAAACCTTCTTTCAGTGTGTCGTTAGTAAACAATATATGCGCAGTATAAATGGAACATGAGTAAGCAGAATACACAAATGTGTCAAAGCAATTCGAAAAGACGCTTTACGTGACGGGAAATATGTGTTAGTATAGTGATAGATTGAGAAAGTGTTCAGCCGCATGATAACGGCAGAATGGAGGAGCGAATGAACAATTTAGAACTGCGTAAGCGTGCCAATGATGTTCGCAAAGGCATTGTGGCTTCGGTTCACAGCGCAAAAGCAGGACATCCCGGCGGATCTCTTTCCGCAGCAGATGTTTTTACCTTTCTTTATTTTGAAGAGTTAAATATTGATCCTAAGAATCCTCAGTGGGAGGACAGAGACCGTTTCGTACTGTCCAAAGGACATACTGCGCCCGGTCTGTACTCTGTACTGGCTCACAGAGGATTTTTCCCGGTGGAGGATCTGATTACCCTGCGTAAGCTTGGTTCTTACCTGCAGGGACATCCCAACCTTCATATTCCCGGCGTGGACATGGCGTCCGGCTCTCTGGGACAGGGAATCTCCGCAGCAGTTGGTATGGCCCTGGGTGCTAAGATGGATGGAAAGGATTTTCGCGTATATACATTGCTGGGTGACGGTGAAATCCAGGAAGGCCAGGTGTGGGAGGCTGCCATGTTTGCAGGACACCGCAAGCTGGATAACCTGTGTGCCATCGTTGACAATAATAATCTGCAGATTGACGGCCCTATTGATCAGGTATGTTCTCCTTATCCCATTGATAAGAAGTTTGAGGCATTTAATTTCCATGTGATCAATGTGGATGCCCATGATTTTGATGCTCTGAGAGCTGCTTTCAAGGAAGCGAAGGAGACCAAGGGTATGCCTACCTGTATCGTGCTTCACAGCGTGAAGGGTAAGGGTGTATCCTTCATGGAGAATTCGGTAGATTGGCATGGTAAGGCACCTAATGATGCAGAGTTTGAGGTGGCTATGGCAGACCTTCAGAAGATAGAACAAGCACTGGCAAAGGAGGTAGAATCATAATGGCAGACGTGAAAAAGATTGCAACAAGAGAAAGTTATGGCAATATGTTAAAAGAACTTGCCGAAGAATATCCTCAGCTGGTGGTATTGGATGCGGATCTGGCAGCAGCTACCAAGACCGGTATTTTTAAGAAAGCATATCCTGACAGACATATTGACTGTGGAATTGCAGAGTGTAATATGGTAGGTATTGCAGCAGGACTGTCATTGGTTGGCAAGATTCCTTTTGTCAGTTCCTTTGCCATGTTTGCAGCAGGACGTGCTTTTGAGCAGGTGCGTAACTCTGTAGGCTATCCTCAGCTGAATGTAAAGATTGGTGCTACCCATGCAGGTATCACGGTGGGTGAAGACGGCGCTTCTCACCAGTGTAATGAGGACCTTGCGCTGATGAGGACCATCCCCGGTATGGTAGTGATGTGTCCTTCTGATGATGTGGAGGCCAAGGCATGTGTGCGTGCGGCAGTAGAGCATCAGGGACCTGTGTATATCCGTTTCGGCCGTGCGGCAGTGCCTGTGATCAACGATAGACCGGATTATAAATTTGAGATTGGCAAGGGTACTGTGGTACGTGAGGGTACGGATGTGACCATCGTGGCTACCGGTATCTGTGTGGATTCTGCTCTGGGTGCGGCTGAAAAACTGGCTGCAGAGGGTATCAGCGCAGAGGTAGTGAATATTTGTACCATTAAGCCTCTTGATGAGGAGATCATCATTCAGAGTGCCAAGAAGACCGGCAAAGTGGTGACGGTGGAAGAGCATTCTGTGATCGGGGGCTTAGGCAGTGCAGTCTGTGATTGTCTGTGTGCAAAGCTTCCTACACCTGTGAAGAAGCTGGGTATGCAGGATGTGTTCGGTGAGTCCGGTTCTGCAGCTGCGTTGGTAGCTAAGTATGGATTGGACGCTGAGGGCGTTTACAAAGCTGTAAAAGAGTTCGTGTAATAAAGAGATAAGGTTGCAATAGCCGATGACGAGTCGGCTGTTGCAACTTTTTGGTGTCAGTAAAGAATGCAGAAGGAGGAAGCGTATATGCAGGAAATTTTTCAGTCAGTGAATAAAGTGTTTTCGTTTATCGGTCCCTTGTCGGATTTCTTATGGGATTTTCCTACCAATTTTGAGTGGTATGCCAAGATTCCGCTCTTGGGTAATTTCTCATTTGCAATTATTCTACTGCTGGGCTCCGGCATTTACTTCAGCTTCCGTCTGGGTTTTATGCAGGTGACACATTTTAAAAAGGGCATTAAGGTAATGACAGAGCGCAGGCAGGTGACCACAGGAGTGTCGCCTTTGGCAGCCTTTCTGCTAAGCTCAGCCATGCGCGTGGGTCCGGGTAATATCATCGGTGTCACAGGGGCTATCGCAGTGGGAGGCCCCGGTGCAGTGTTCTGGATGTGGGTATCGGCCTTTTTTGGAATGGCTGTGGCTTATATGGAAGGCGTGTTGGCCCAGATTTTTAAGGAGAAAAAGGATGATGAGTTTGTGGGGGGCCTGCCTTTTTATGGGAGAAAACTTTTGGGAAATAAGGTGTGGATCGGTGTGTTTCTTTCTTTGCTGTACATCTTGTATGCTCTTTGCTGCCTGCCGGCTCAGGGTTTTAATGTGGTGTCTTCTGTAGGAAGAATGGCTGAAATTGTGACTGGTTCTATCATCCCAACGGATTCGGTGTTCTATTACATAGTAGGTGCACTGATTGTGATCGCGACAGCAGTGATCACATTTGGGGGTATTAAGAAAGTTACCAAGTGGACGGACAAAATGGTTCCGGTGATGGCGGTGCTTTATATTATGACAGTGCTGGTATTGCTCCTGCTGAACCTAAAATCAGTGCCTTATTTCTTTGGAGCGGTGTTCTCGGGCGCGTTTCGCCCGGAGGCATTCTTTGGCGGTTTGTTTGGTACGGTTCTGGCACAGGGCGTGAAGCGAGGCCTTATGTCCAACGAAGCCGGTCAGGGTACCATCACCATGTCTGCGGCAGCAGCAGATGCCAAGCACCCCTGCGAGCAGGGTATGTTGGCTTCTATCGGTGTATTCTTAGATACCATTATTATCTGTACCTTGTCAGGATTCGTGGTAGTCATGGCCCATTGTTGGGATGGCCCCAATGCTGAGAGCTGGGCGGCCATGGATAAGCTGCCGAAGTTTACCGAGTCCATTGCTACCCTGACACCGGGCATAGGGGCTAATGCAGTGATCACTTTTCTGGTGACATTGTGTTTTAGTTTGTTTGCTTACACCTGCCTCCTTGGCATGATCAGTTTTTCTGAGATTGCAGCAAACCGCATTCGCAAGGATAAAGCCTTTATCAGTGGTGTGCGTATCCTGGGACTTTTTGTGGCGGCTTTCGGGATCCTGTGTAATATCGCCGGATTGGAACTTGGAAATTTGTGGGCATTTTCAGATTTGGGCAATATCCTGATTGTATTTTTCAACGTACCCATCATATATGTGGGTGCAAAGTATGTGCTGCGGGCTACCAACCATTATAAAAAAAATGATGGAACGCCTTTTACTTCTAAGGTCATCGGGAGAGAGGACTGTAAGTATTGGGATGAGCGGACCACAGTGCATCACGAGAGGGGCTAAGCCCTTCTGTAATGTTAAAGCGAAGCGATAAAATACTATAAAAATGAAAGAAAAGAGAGAGACAACAATGAATATATTATCACCCTCCATCTTGTCAGCTGATTTCTGGCACTTGGGTTCTGACGTAGAACAGGTGCAGAAAGCCGGAGCAAAATACCTCCATATTGATGTCATGGACGGCCTTTTCGTGCCTTCCCTGTCCTTTGCCATGCCTGTGATCAGCTCCATTCGCAAGTACACTGATATTTTCTTCGATGTGCACCTGATGATTGAAAAGCCGGAGCGCTACACAAAAGCGTTTGCAGAGGCAGGTGCAGATATGATCACCTTTCATTTGGAAGCTACAGAGGATGTAGAGGCTACCATTGCATCCATACGTTCCTTTGGCAAGAAAGTGGGTATTACCATCAAACCGGCCACGCCTGCTGAGGCAGTGATTCCGTATCTGGATAAGGTGGATATGGTTCTGATCATGACCGTAGAACCGGGATTTGGCGGACAGAAGCTGATTCCGGAATGCGTGCAGAAGATTACTGATGTTCGTAAGTGGATTGAAGAGCGGGGCCTGAATGTGGATGTGGAAGTGGACGGCGGTATTAATGTAGGAAACGTCCGCAGTATTATCGATGCAGGGGCCAATGTGATCGTGGCCGGGTCGGCGGTTTTCAAGGACGATATTGCGGCGAATGTGAAAGCTTTTTTGCGGGAAATGAATCAGATAAAATAAAAATTAGTAATTGACAGGCAACTGCCAAGTGTGGTACTCTTGTAATAGTGAAATGTCCCGTCTTCTGTTTTGAACGGAAGGCGGGTTTTTGGCTTACGCGAGTGATTCCTGAACCTCGCGTTATTATAAGATATTCAGGAAAGGAGAGCAACTATGAACAAAGGTAAATATTATATTACCACAGCGATTGCCTATACTTCCGGCAAGCCTCATATCGGTAACAATTATGAGATCGTGCTTGCGGACAGTATTGCAAGATTTAAGAGGAAGGAAGGGTACGATGTATTTTTCCAGACCGGTACCGATGAACATGGTCAGAAGATTGAACTGAAGGCCCAGGAGGCGGGAGTGAGTCCCAAGGCTTTCGTAGATGATGTGGCCGGTGTGATCAGAGGTCTGTGCGATATGCTGAATATATCTTATGATAAGTTTATCCGTACTACGGATGATTATCATGAGAAGCAGGTGCAGAAGATTTTCAAGCGTCTCTATGATCAGGGAGATATTTATAAGAGTGCGTATGAGGGATTGTATTGTACGCCCTGTGAGTCTTTCTGGACGGAGTCTCAGCTGGTAGAGGGTAAGTGTCCGGACTGTGGACGTGAAGTGAAGCCTGCCAAGGAGGAAGCTTATTTCTTCCGTATGAGTAAGTATGCGGATAAGCTGATCAAGCATATCAATGAGCATCCAGAGTTTATTCAGCCGGTGTCCCGTAAGAATGAGATGATGAATAACTTCCTGTTGCCGGGACTGCAGGATCTGTGTGTATCCAGAACTTCTTTTAAATGGGGCATTCCTGTGGATTTCGATGATAGGCATGTGGTGTATGTGTGGTTGGATGCGCTGACCAATTATATCACAGGTGTGGGTTATGATGCAGAGGGCAACAGTACGGAGCAGTATAAGAAGCTGTGGCCGGCAGACCTGCATCTGATCGGTAAGGATATCATTCGTTTCCATACCATTTACTGGCCGATTTTCCTGATGGCACTGGGTGAGCCTCTGCCGAAGCAGGTATTTGGTCATCCCTGGCTTTTACAGGGTGATGGTAAGATGAGTAAGTCCAAGGGGAATGTGATCTATGCAGATGACCTGGTGGATTTCTTTGGTGTGGATGCAGTGCGTTATTTTGTGTTGCATGAGATGCCTTTTGAAAATGACGGAACCATTACCTGGGAGCTGATGGTGGAGAGACTGAACTCCGATCTGGCCAATACCCTGGGCAATCTGGTGAACAGAACCATCTCCATGAGTAATAAGTATTTTGGCGGTATGGTGTCTAATAAGGGTGTGACCTTGACAGAAACGGACGCAAGCTTCGATGCTGACATGGAAGCTACCGTTACAGCAGCTTTCGACAAAGTGGTGGCCAAGATGGAAGATCTGCGGGTGGCAGATGCTTTGACAGAGATTTTCGCAGTATTTAAGCGTTGCAATAAATATATTGATGAGACAGAGCCCTGGGTACTTGCCAAGGATGAGGCCAAGGCGGATCGACTGGCTACGGTTCTGTATCATCTGGTGGAGGGTATTAATATGGGGGCATCCCTGCTTGCACCTTTCATGCCTGAGACTGCTGAAAAGATTGCAGCACAGCTTTGTACTGATTTGAGGGAGTTTGACACATTGAAGCAGTTCGGACTGTATCCGGAAGGCAATCGTGTGGTTGAGAAGCCTGAGATTTTGTTTGCTCGTCTGGATATGAAGGAGATTGTGGAGAAGGCTGAAGCCATGTTTGCTGCCAGAAGGGTGGAAGCAGAGGCCCAGGCAGCAGGTAAAGAAGAGCCTGCAGAGGCAGCAGCTGGGGCAGAAACGAATACTGAGGAAGCAGGGCAGGCAGATGTAGCAGTGATCGATATTGACCCTAAGGAAGAAATCACTTATGATGAATTTGCCAAGATGCAGTTCCAGGTAGGCGAGATCATTGCCTGTGAGGCAGTGCCTAAGTCTAAGAAGCTTCTGTGCAGTCAGGTGCGTGTAGGCAGTCAGGTGAAGCAGATCGTATCCGGTATTAAGGCACATTACGCACCGGAGGAGATGGTAGGTAAGAAGGTCATGGTACTGGTGAACTTAAAGCCTGCCAAGCTTGCAGGGGTAATGTCAGAGGGCATGCTTCTGTGTGCTGAGGATGCAGAGGGCAATCTGGCGCTGATGACACCGGAGAAAGCAATGCCGGCAGGGGCAGAGATCTGCTAAAAGCGCAGAGAAAGCCACCAAATAGCGTTGCGCCGGGAGGGGAGCTATGAGAAAAGAAGAGTTCTACTTCGAATCCAGGGATCATAAATCACGCATCCATGCAGTCCGTTATACACCGGATGATGGTAATGTCAGGGCGGTGTTGCAGATTGTGCATGGAATGGCAGAATACGTGGAAAGATATGAGGAATTTGCTACGTATCTGACAGCCAGAGGCTATGTGGTCACCGGTGAGGATCACTTGGGTCACGGAAAGTCTGTGGGAGAGAATGGGTTTGGCTATTTTTGTGAGCAGGATCCGGCTACTGTAGTGGTAAGGGATGTTCACAGACTAAAAAAGATGACAGAACAGATATATCCTACTGTGCCTTATATTATCTTAGGGCACAGTATGGGTTCCTTTATTCTGAGAAACTATCTGTGCAAATACGGCACCGGAATAGAGGGTGCGATCATCATGGGAAGTGGCATGCAGTCCAAAGTGCTGGTGGGTGCAGCCGGGATGCTGACAGCAGTCATTGGTTGTTTGACAGGTGATAAGCATGTAAGCAAGCTGCTTCATAAAATGGCATTTGGTGCCTATAATCAGCGTTTTGCACCGGCTAGAACGCCTGTGGACTGGTTGACTAAGGAGGAGCAGAAGGTGGATGCGTATATGGCTGATCCCTTGTGCGGTTTTATTTTTACAGTCAATGGCTTTCGTACGTTGTTTGAGCTGATCCATAGGATACAGAAGCTTAAGAACCTGAAGAAGATGCCGGAAAAGCTGCCTGTTTTAGTGGTATCCGGAAGTGACGACCCTGTAGGAGATTATGGGGAAGGAGTTCGCAGAGCTGTGGAATCTATGGAGAAAGCAGGAATGGAGCGGTTGACTTGTAAGATGTATTCCGGCGATCGTCATGAAATATTAAATGAGACGGATCGTTTCACAGTCATGGCGGATCTGGCCCGCTGGATGGAAGAAAACGTGTTGGAGACATTTTTTTAGAAAGGAACGAAAGAAATGGGTGGTATTTTTAATTTAGACAGTCCTCTGATGCAGGGACTTGGTAAAGTGGCGGATTTGATGTTGCTGAATATTCTGGCTATGATCTGCTGCATTCCTATTTTTACTGCGGGGGCATCCCTGACAGCACTTCATTATATGTCCCTGAAAATCGTCAGAGGCGAGGAGTGTTACATAACAAGAGGATTTTTCAAGTCTTTTAAGCAGAATTTTAAGCAGGCTACAGTGATCTGGCTTCTCATTCTGTTGGCAGTCATCATCCTGGTGGGCGATTTTTACATTATGAAGAATTCAGGCATCGAATTCCATATTGTTCTGAAGGTGATCATTGGTATCATGGGCATTCTTATTGTATTTACCGGAACTTATGTATTTGCAGTACTTGCAAAGTTTGATAACACCATCAAACGTACGATCAAGAATGCATTTATCATGAGCCTTTTACAGTTCCCTAAGACGATCCTGATGATCATTATGGCACTGGTTCCCATTGCGATAGCGGCGTTCTTTCCACAGATTTTACCCATTGCATTCCTATTTGGTATGTCCGGACCTACTTTCGTAGCAGCCCTGTTGTATAACAAGTTCTTCCAGAAACTGGAGGATCAGGTACAAGCTGCCAATGAGCCTGCTGAAGGGGAAGAACTTGAGAATCCCCAAGAGGATGAGAGAATCTTTCGGGATGAGTTGGATGAAACGCTGATTCAAAGCGAGGTGGATAAGCAGTAAAGTGCTTTGTGTATTTTGTCCAATTTCACCAACTGCATTTGTCTAAAATGCTAGTGTATTAAAAAAAGTACAAATATTGTAAGCAATTCACACAATGATAACTGAAAAGTTTGTGGAATAGTGGTATGGCGCAAATCCAAGTTTTTCGTTATACTATGTTCAGAAGTGAAACGACGATAAGTCGAACCAGAAAAAGCATAACCGTTTAATTTGAAAGGAGTTATTTAATTATGGCAGGTTTATCTTTAAAGAATATTACAAAGGTATATCCTAACGGATTTGAAGCTGTTAAGGACTTCAATCTGGAAATCGCTGACAAGGAATTCATCATTTTCGTAGGACCTTCAGGATGTGGTAAGACCACTACCCTTCGTATGATCGCTGGTCTGGAAGATATCTCTTCCGGTGAACTGAAGATCGGTGACAAGGTAGTAAATGACGTAGAGCCTAAGGATAGAGATATCGCAATGGTATTCCAGAACTACGCTCTGTATCCTCATATGTCCGTATATGATAACATGGCATTTGGTCTGAAGCTGAGAAAAGTTCCCAAGGATCAGATCGACAAGATGGTTAAAGAGGCAGCTAAGATCCTGGATCTGACTCCGCTGCTTGATCGTAAGCCTAAGGCTCTGTCCGGTGGACAGAGACAGCGTGTAGCTATGGGACGTGCTATCGTTCGTAATCCTAAGGTATTCCTTATGGACGAACCTTTATCCAACTTGGACGAAGTCGGAGGCCAAGTGGTCTTAGGAAGACAAGTCCAAACAGCAACTCCTTGGCTCACAGAACGACATGGCTACGATCCGACTTGGTGGACAGAGACAGCGTGTTGCTATGGGACGTGCTATCGTTCGTAATCCTAAGGTATTCCTTATGGACGAACCTTTATCCAACTTGGACG
>JAZQGM010000140.1:0-3159 GCA_045540075.1 Acetatifactor sp.
TGAGGTTACTCATGGCAAGTACCACAGCTGTGGTGGCACCCATTCCCAAACCATTCATGAGAGAAGTAGTCACTGCCAATGTGGGACACATGCCAAGCATTAATACAAAAGTAGGATTTTCTTTGATCAGACCATTGTAAAGTCTCTCGCCTGCTTTATTCATTTGCCGCACCTCCCTCCTGTATGGTCATCAGAGAATTTAAGACCACTTTCAAGCCTCCGTTAACTGCATCAGTCAAAGCTTTTGTAGTCTTTGTCGCGCCACTGATGGCATCGATCTCACTATCTGATTTTGAACCGGTTTTGGTGTAGGTAAATTCCTGCACCATTTTGTTTCGAAACTGTGGTGTCAGCTCTTCATCGGCCTTCATTCCAAGTCCCGGTGTCTCTGCAATTTCCAATATAGAAATACCATTCAATTCTTTCTTAAAAGTTACACCGATATAGATCGTGATATTACCACCATACCCTTCAGAGGAAGTAGACTGGATCACATATCCCAGGGGAATCCCTGCACTGTCCAAAGCCTCATAAGCCTTGCCCACGGTCACACCGTCAGCGGCAAGTTCTGCGGCCAATTCTTCATCCACTGTATATTCCAGTTCTCTAAAACTGTCAGCCTGTTCAAATACCGCTTTACAAGCTTCCTGAATGGCTTTCTCCTGCTGCAGACGGATGGGCTCCTTGGTCAGCTCATAGACTAACCCTAGCACCAGACCTGAGATCAAGGTGATGGCAAATAAGATCATGGCGTCTTTCAACATGCTGCGCACATCTGCTTTATTTTCCATAACGCTTCCCTCCTTTTCCGAATGCTTTCGGCCAGGTGATCTTCTCGATCAAAGGTACGATCAGATTACCCAGAATGATGGCATAGGAGACACCTTCTGCAGCCGGTCCGAAGATACGAAAGATTCCGGTCATTAACCCTAAGAAGATACCAAACACATACTGCCCCTTGATGGTAATGGGTCTGGTCACATAATCTGTGGCCATAAAGAAAGCACCCAACATCAGACCGCCTCCGGCCACCTGCGCCGCAAGATACGCGGGATCAAAGCCATGTCCGCCAAACAGTCCTACAAACAATACAAATGTTACAATGTAACTACCCGGTATTCTCAGATCAATGATGCCAAGCAAGATTAAGATACAGGCACCGATCACCAGGGCGATCACAGAAGTCTCACCGATGGTTCCGGCAGTTTTACCGATGATCATATCCATCACATTAACACTCCCACCGGCTTTCAGTGCCGCCAAAGGGGTGGCACCGGTAAACGTATCATAAGAGAAATCAGTCATTTGTGCAGGGAATGAGATCAACAAAAAACATCTGGCAGCCAGTGCCGGGTTCATAAAGTTCTGCCCCAAACCGCCAAACAGCATTTTTACCACCAATATCGCAAACACACCACCCATCACAGGCATCCACCAGGGTGCACTGACAGGCAGATTCATGGCCAAAAGCAGGCCTGTTACCACAGCCGACAGATCGGTTATGGTCATTTTCTTTTTATATAATCCAAATAAAAATTCCGTACCAACGGTGGACACTATGGACAACAAGATGATCATCAGCGCTCTGGGACCGAAATGATAAATCCCAAATCCGGCAGCCGGCAAAAGGGCCAGTACTACGGCCATCATAATGCCATTTGTCGTCACCTTAGAGCGGATATGGGGATTGGATGATACTTTCAGTAAACCACTCACGTTTCTTACCTCCTATTTCTTTTTCTTTGAAAGAAGTATTTTACGCATAGACTTGATCTCCTGAGTAAGAGGTCTCTTAGCCGGACAAACAAAACTACAACATCCACATTCACAGCACTCCATGCCATCATGCTTCATAAATCCTTCCTCATCAAACCGCTCTGCATCATCAGCCAGTCTGCTGGGAACCACTCTGCCCGGACATACCTCTACGCATCTGCCACAGTTGATACAAGCACCGGGTTCCATCATGGACACTTCATCCCTGGTCAATGCCAAAAGTGCCGTGGAAGTCTTGGTAGTGGGCACATTCAAGTCAAACATGCCAAAGCCCATCATAGGACCGCCACAGATGATCTTCTCCGGTTCTACTTTAAAACCGCCGGCCTCTTCGATCAGCTCACTATAATTGGTACCGATACGCACTCTAAAGTTCCGTGGATTAACCACCGCATCACCTGTCACCGTCACAACACGCTCTATCAAAGGTTTGCCTTCCACTACAGCCCGATAAACAGCACAAATGGTGTCTACGTTGTTCACGATACAGCCTACATCTGCCGGCAGCATGGAAGAATTCACCTTCCGTCCCGTGGTAGCATAAATCAGTGTACGCTCTCCGCCCTGAGGATACTTAGTCTTCAAAGCCATAACTGTGATCCGTTTCTCGTTCTGGGTCAGAGACTTCAGAAGCTTAATACAGTCGGGCTTGTTATCCTCTACTGCGATAATACCAACTGCATGGTCAAACAGCTTCAGAATGATCTTAAGCCCTTCGATCAGCTTCTCCGGCTCCTCCATCATCCTGCGATAATCAGAGGTCAGATAAGGTTCACACTCTGCACAATTGGCGATCACATATTCAATCTTCTCCGGTTCCTTGGGAGACAACTTTACATATGTAGGGAATCCGGCTCCGCCCATTCCTACGATACCGGCATCCTTGATGATATCTATAATCTCCTGCTTGGTAAGCTTCTCCACAGGAGCCACCGGGAAAAATCCCACATCTTCATACATGCCGTCATTTTCAATGATAATACTGTTGACCATATCTCCCGTCACCACGCGCCTGGGCTCGATGGCCTTGACGATACCTGAGACAGATGCATACACAGGCGCTGACACAAAACCACCGCTTTCTGCGATCATCTGCCCTACAAGAACCCTGTCGCCTTTTTTTACAATGGGCTTGGCTGGTGCTCCGATATGCTGAAGAATGGGGTAAACCAGATCACCTTTGGGCAAGACATCCATGATGGGCTTATCCTTTGAAAGGACTTTGCCATCGTAGGGGTGAATGCCACCCACAAAAGTTAACTTTGCCATTTCTATTCCTTTCTGATTCGAAAATTCTTCCTAAAGCCTGAGACCCGGCAATGACACGTGGGGTGCGGCTAAGGGGTCGCCCCGGGAAGTGGGAGGTGGGGTGGGATGCAGGGG